>DAINBM010000104.1:0-7763 GCA_036732965.1 Caulobacteraceae bacterium
CCCCATCACATAGGCGCGGACGGAGCCGTGGGGCACCTGGGTGGCCACGTCCAGAACCCGGTTCTGGCCTTCCAGGCTGTCCATGTACTGGGGAAAGGTCTCCCAGTTCCACTTGATGCCCTCGGCCAGGGCCGAGCCGGGAATGTCCTCGACCCCCTCCATCAGGGAGATCAGCCAGTCGTGCCGGTCCGGGCGGGCGGGGGCGAAGCCGACGCCGCAATTGCCCATGATCGCCGTGGTCACCCCGTGCCAGCAGGAGGGGGACAGCAGCGGATCCCAGGTCACCTGGCCGTCGTAATGGGTGTGGATGTCGACGAAACCCGGCGTCACCAGAAGGCCCGTGGCGTCGATCTCCCGCCGCCCCTTCGCCTCCACCACGCCCACGGCGGTGATCACCCCGCCATCGATGGCCACATCGGCGGGACGCGCGGGCGCACCGGTGCCGTCGACGACCCGGCCGCCACGAATGACGAGATCATGCATGCCCTGACATCCTCCCAGATGCGCTGTCCCGGACGTGACCGGGTGGCCGCGCTTTGGCGGTCCGTTGGAGGGGAGTGTAAGCGCTGGCGAGGCTCTGGCAATCGGAAAGGTGATCAGCGATCAGGCGACGGGGACGTTCACCGGAAAATCTGCCACAGGACCGCATCCGGCCATGGGCGCCGCAGGGTCAGCCCTGCTACAGCCACCCCATGACCGACGACGCCATCGCCCTCGACCCGCCCCCGGGCTTCCATGCCCTGCCCATCAACATCGGCTTCCTGGAGGCGAACGGCCCCCTCCACGTGAAGGTGGAAGGGGACCGGCTCAAGCTCGGCCTGCGGGTGGAGATGCGCCACTGCAACCCCATGAAGATCTGCCACGGGGGCATGCTGGCCACCTTCATCGACATGCTGATGCCCTTCACCATCTCCTACCAGGGGCATGCGGACGGGCGGTTCATGCCCACCGTGCAGCTGTCCCAGGACTACATGGCCCCGGCCCCGCTGGGCTGCTGGCTGGAGGGGGAGGCGCAGGTGCTGAAGGTGACCCGCAGCCTGATCTTTGCCCAGTGTCTCGTCACCGCCGATGGTGCCACCTGCCTGCGGGCCAACGGCGTGTTCAAGCTGGGGCCCGAGGTGCCGGGTGGCGGCGGGCTGTCCAGGTTCCTGCAGAGCCTGCGCAATCAGGGGTAGGGCCCCAGCGTCCTTCGAGACGGGCCGGGCGACGCTGCTCAGGATGACAAAAGTGGGTGATGACAAACCTTCGTCATCCTGAGGAGCCCCGGCACGGGGCGTCTCGAAGGACGCACTACCACCCCGCCGGCGGCCGGCGCAGTCTCGCCTCCGGGATCAGCTCGCGCATCCGCCGGCCGAAGCTGCGCAGGCAGACCTCTTCCTCGCTCAGGGGGCCCGGCTCGAAGCGGCGGGACGCCATGCCCTGCTGCACCCGGGCCACCAGGGCCGTGTCCTCGGCATTCACCTGCCGGTTGATGCGCCAGTTCAGGTAGCGCGCGGCCTTCATCTCCCGGCGCCCGTCCGGCACGGCATAGGCGATCTCGCGGATCAGGGTCTCGGTGGGGGAGATCGGAATCCACTGCATGAAGTCGATCTGGTCGGGATAGATGTCGAAGGCCACGTTCGGCCAGAGCTTGAAATAGGTCCACAGCCGCTTGCGTTCCGGCGGCAGGTAGTCGACGTCGGGCAAGAGCGCCTGATAGGCCCGCTCCGAGGGGTTGTCGGAGGGCTCGTCCACCAGCTGGCCCCACATCTTGTCCGCCCAGGGCGAGGCCTCGACCCCGTAGCCCTTGCCGAACAGACGGGTCAGGCCGGGGTGGGCCACGGCGATGTGCAGTCCGTCGGAATAGTTGTCGCCGATGTTCTTCCAGTTCACCGACCGGGGGCGAAGGGTCACCCGGCCGAAGGGCTGGAGCTCTTCGAAGCGGTAGGGAGCCATCTCGTGGGCATAGGGGGCCATCATCTCCGCCACGCTCGGGCCACCGCCCTCGAGCCGCACGAAGATGAAACCCAGGAACACCTCGAGATCGATCTCAGGCAGCCGCCGCTCGCCGATGCGCAGGTCCGGATAGGTGTCGCGCAGCGGCGCGCCGATCAGCCGCCCTTCCAGATCGTAGGTCCAGGCATGATAGGGGCAGACCATGCGCCCGCAGCGGCCAACCGGCCCGTCCAGCAGCCGCGCCGCCCGGTGCAGGCAGACATTGTTGAAGGCCCGGGGCGTGCCGTCCTGCCCCCGGATCACGACGATGCTTTCACCGAGGAAATCGAAGGTGTGGTAGTCGCCCGCCTTCGGAATATCGTTCAGATGGCAGACCACCTGCCAGGACGGGGCCAGCACCCTCGCCTGCTCCTCCGCATGGAAGCGCGGATTGGAATAGATCCAGCCGGGCAGGCCGAGATACTCGTCCGGATCGGCAGCGACGGGGTGGGCGGGGGCATTCATCGTGGTTGTGTCCTCAGGCGGCGGAGCTGGGCCGGGCCGTCACCCGCCCGTGCCAGGCGGCCAGCGCCGTCAGCTCCGGCGGCATGGGGAGCCCGATCCAGGTGGCGAAGTCAACCGTGGACAGAAGACAGATGTCCGCCATGCCAAAGGTCTCGCCGGTGACGAACGACCGGTCCGCCAGCTCCCGGTCCATCCACTTGAGCGCCGAGGCATAGGCGTCCTGGTTGGACAGGCCGTAGTCCCGGTACTGGGTCAGCAGGGCGGCCGTCCGGGGGTGGGCATGACGCCAATAGGCCCCCACCGGCGCCATCACCACGAACTCCACCCGCCGGATCCACATGTCGGTCTGGGCCCGGCCCACCGGCCCCGTACCGAACAGGGGCGGGTCGGGATGCATCTCCTCGAGATAGCGGCAGATCGACACCGTCTCGGCGATCACGGTCCCGTCGTCCAGTTCCAGGGCCGGGATCTGGCCGAGGCTGTTCTTGGCCCGGAACTCGGCGCTCTTGTGCTCCCGGCTCATCAGGTTCACGGGCGTCTCCGGCAGGGCGATGCCCTTCTCCGCCAGGAAGATGCGGACGCGGCGGGGATTGGGGGCCGGCATGGGCGCGCCATAGAGGATCATGGGCAAGGCTCCGTGTAGGGGAGGCCGAGCCTACACGTCCTGCCGGGATTGTCCCACCGCCCGTCATGTGGCGGACGCTTGGCGCCCTGCCTCCGCGCGCCTAGTGTTGCCCGAAACAATGATCCGGCGTGGCAGGACCACCCCGGACGCCCATGGGGAGACATGATGCGACACGTCCGGATTTCGGTGCTGGCTGGCACCCTCGCCCTTGCCGTGGCCGCCGTGGCCCAGACCCCGACCCAGGCTCAGCCTGCGTCCGACCTGAAGACCAAGACCTTCCAGGCCGCTCAGGTCCTGTTCTGGAACCAGACCCAGAAGGAGGCCTTCTTCCCGCACATGGAAGACCAGTTCGACGTGCACACCGTGAAGGTCGGCCCGCACGTCACCCCCCTGCCCGACGGCGCGCCCCTGGGCGAGCTGAAGATCAAGGCGGGAGACAAGACCCTCACCGTCGATGACTTCATGGCCGGAGAGAAGACCGCGGGCCTCCTGGTGATCCAGGACGGCAAGGTCCGGCTGGAGAAGTACGGTCTGGGCTATGGCCCCAAGGGCCGCTGGACCTCGTTCTCGGTGGCCAAGTCGTTCAGCTCCACCCTCCTCGGCGCCGCGATCAAGGACGGCTACATCAAGAGCGTGGACGATCTGGTCACCACCTATCTGCCGGGCCTGAAGGGCAGCGGCTATGAGGGCGTCACCCTGCGCCAGATCCTGACCATGACCTCCGGCGTGCGCTGGAACGAGGACTATTCGGACGTCAACTCCGACGTCGCCCGCTTCTTCATGGTCAAGCCCGCCCCCGGGGAGGACCCGACGGTGGCCTACATGAAGACCCTGCCGCGGGAGGCTGCGCCTGGAACCAAGTGGGTCTACAAGACCGGCGAGACCAACCTGATCGGCGTGATCGTCTCCGCCGCCACGCACAAGACCCTCGCCGACTACCTGACCGAGAAGGTCTGGGGTGCGGCGGGGATGGAGCAGGACGCCGTGTGGATGGTGGATCCCCGCGGACAGGAGGTGGGCGGCTGCTGCCTGTCCGTCAGCCTGCGGGACTATGGCCGCATGGGGATGTTCATGATCGGCGGGGCGAAGGGGCCGGACGGCAAGTCCATCGTGCCGGACGGCTGGATCGCCGCGGCGACCCGGGGTGGGGCGGAAACCGGCTGGAACGGGTATGGCTACGGCTATCAGTGGTGGACCCGCAAGGACGGGACCTATGACGCCGTGGGCATCTTCGGCCAGCTGATCCACATCGATCCGGCCCGCAAGCTGGTCGTGGTGATCAACAGCGCCTGGGCGACGGCGGAATCGCGCACCCACGCGCCCCTGCGCAACGCCCTGATCGACGCCATCACCGCCGCGGCGGACACGGCACACTGACCCCAGCCCCCTTGACCGGAACAGACCTCATGTCCGCACAGACCCTGACCATCCGCCCCCTCTCCGACACCTGCGGGGCGGAAGTGACCGACATCGACCTGGCCGGGATCAGCGATGCGGGTCTCGCGGAGATCCGCCGCCTCGTGGCGGAGCGGGGGGTGATCGTGGTCCGCGATCAGACCCTCAGCCCCGAGCAGCACATCGCCTTTGCCCGCCGCTGGGGCGAGATCGACTACAACCGCTTCTTCCCCATCGATCCGCACTATCCCGAGATCGCCCTGGTGCAGAAGGACGAGGCCCAGACCACCAATATCGGCGGCGGCTGGCACACGGACCACTCGTACGATGTGGAACCGGCCATGGGCTCGATCCTGGTGGCGCGGGAACTGCCCCCGTCCGGCGGCGACACCCTGTTCTCCAGCATGTATGCCGCGTGGGACGGCCTGTCGGACGGACTGAAGGCCACACTGGAGACCCTGCGGGCCGTGCACACCTCCGACCACATCTATGGTCCGGAGGGCGTGTTTGCGAAGACCGACATCGGGGCCACCCTGCGCGGGCAGGACGCCCATACCCACGCGGTGCATCCGGTGGCCATCACCCACCCGGACAGCGGCCGCAAGGCCCTGTTCGTCAACCCGGCCTTCACCATCGGCATCGAGGGCTGGACCGGGGCAGAGAGCCAGGCCCTGCTGCAATACCTCTATTCCCGGGCCGTCCAGCCGGAGAACGTGGCACGGGTGGAGTGGCAACCGGGCTCCGTCGCCATCTGGGACAACCGCGCCACCTGGCACATGGCGAAGAACGACTATCACGGACATCGCCGGGTGATGCACCGGATCACCCTGGCGGGTTCGCCGCTTCACTGAAACAACCGGGAGCCTCAGCGTGACGGACTTCCCCACCGACATCCACACCGAGCAGGATGACATCGACGTCGGCACCCTGGCCAATCTCGGCCCCCTGACCCGGCTGGCCGGGATCTGGGAGGGGACCCGGGGCCTCGACGTGAACCCCAATGTGGACGGCTCCGGCCGGCAGGCCTATCTCGAGCGGATCGAGCTTCAGCCCACCGATCCCCAGTCCAACGGACCGCAGCTGTTCTACGGCCTGCGCTATCATGTGCATGTGAAGAAGCCCGGCCTGCCGGAGACCTATCACGACCAGGTGGGCTACTGGCTGTGGGAACCCGCCACCGGGCTGGTCGTGCACAGCCTGACCATCCCCCGCGGGCAGACGGCGCTGGCGGCGGGGCATGCGGCGGCCGACGCCGACAGCTTCGAGGTCACCGCCACCCGGGGCTCCCCGGAATACGGCATCTGCTCCACCGCCTTCCTCGAGCACGCCTTCCGCACCGACAGCTTCACCCTGAAGGTGACCTTCAATGCGGACGGCAGCTGGTCCTATGTCTCGGACACGGTCCTGTGCGTGCGGGGCCAGGATGCGCCCTTCCACCACATCGACTGCAACACCCTGACCAAGGTGGCCGAGCCCACGCCCAACCCCCTCGCCCTGGCGGCGGCCGCGGACAACTGACCTAGCGGGTCTGGCCGCCGTCCACCGGGATCACGGCCCCGGTGATGAAGGAGGCCAGCGGGCTCAAGAGGAAGGTGGCGGGACGCCCGATCTCGTCGGGGCTGCCGAAGCGACGCAGGGGCACTTCCCGCTTGATCCAGCCGTTCCATCGGTCCGCCTCGGGCCCGGTGGAGGCCTGCTCCCACCAGTTGCCGGGGAACAGGATATTGCCCGGCGCAAGGGTGTTCACCCGCACGCCGGACTTGCCCACCTGGGCGGCCAGCTCCTTGGACAGGTGGTTCATGGCGGCCTTGGAGGTGCCGTAGGTCAGCTGGGTGCCCAGCGCCCCCAGCCCCGCGATGGAACTGATCATCAGGATCGAGCCATCCTTGCGCGGCACCATGCGCCGCAGCACGGCCCGGGCGAGCCGGAAGGCGCTGTCGAGGTTCTGGTTCAGGCCCGCATCCCAGGTCTCGTCATCGATCTCGAAACCTGGCGGGCAGGGGTGCAGGCCCACATTGGCCACAGCCCCGTAGATGGAACCGAACTCCGCCTCGATCCGCTCCACCGCCGTGTCGATGTCCGCCGTGTCGCGCATGTCCCCGGCCATGGTCCAGAGGCAGTCCGCCCCGTACTGGTCCGCGAGGCGGGCGCGGGTCTCCTCCAGCGCCTCGGCACCCCGGGCGGTCATGGCCAGCTTCGCCCCCTCCGCGAGGCAGGCCTCGACAATGCCGAGCCCGATGCCCCGGCTGGCCCCGGCGACAAAGATCACCTTGTCCTTCAGCTGCAGATCCATGTGCCGTTTCCCGTTCCGCTGTTGTGTTCCGGAGCATTGGAGCGCGCCCGCCGCCCCGACGCCAGACCGAACTTTGCGCCGACGGACTTGTCGGATGGAGAATTGGGCCTAACCTGCCGGAAAACACCTCGGGAAGACGCCATGACCCTCCAGCCCAGTGCCGCCACCTTCGCCCACTTCGAGACCAAGCCCCTCTCCCCGTCCATCGGCGCGGAGATCCACGGGCTCGATCTGTCCCGGGAGCTGGACGACCACACGGTGGCAGAGGTCCGTCGCGCGCTCCTCGACTACAAGGTGATCTTCTTTCGCGACCAGGACATCACCCGCGCGCAGCACATCGCCTTTGCCCGCCGGTTCGGGGAGCTGGAGATCCATCCGGCGACGCCGAAGGACCAGCCTGATCCGGAGGTGCTGCACATCGCCCACGGTCCGGACAGCCGGGGCAAGGAGAATGCCTGGCACTCCGACGTCACCTTCCGGGCCGAACCCTCCCTGGGCTCGATCCTGCGCGCGACGGAACTGCCGCCGGTCGGGGGAGACACCCTGTTCTGCGACATGTACGCCGCCTATGACAACCTGTCCCCTGCCATGAAGGACTGGGTCAGCGGTCTCAGCGCGGTGCACGACATCGCCCGGGTGTTCGCCGGGCGGCTGGGCAAGGACCTCGAGGACCTGCACGCCCAGTTCCCCCCCTCGACCCACCCGGTGGTTCGCACCCACCCCGAGACCGGCCGCCGGGCGCTCTATGTGAACACCGGCTTCACCGACCACATCGTGGGGCTGAGCCGCAAGGAAAGCGACTGGCTGCTGTCCCACCTCTATGCCCAGGCCTCCGTGCCGGAATTCCAGTGCCGGTTCGTCTGGCGTCCGAACTCCATCGCGTTCTGGGACAATCGGTCCAGCCAGCACTATGCCGTCTCGGACTATTTCCCGCAGGTGCGGCGGATGGAACGGGTGACGATCGTCGGCGACCGGCCGTTCTTCGACCCGAGCCGCTAGGGTCCGCCCCGG
>DAINBM010000105.1:0-7738 GCA_036732965.1 Caulobacteraceae bacterium
AGTTCGTGCAGTTCCACCCCACGGCGATGGACTTCGGCGTCGATCCCGCCCCCCGCGCCACCGAGGCCCTGCGCGGGGAGGGGGCCCGACTGGTGGATGGCAAGGGCCGTCCCTTCATGCCGGACCATGACCCACGGGGAGAGCTGGCCCCCCGGGACATCGTCGCACGCGCGATCCATCGTCAGCGACTGACCGGGGGCGGCGCGTTTCTCGACGGCCGGGACGTGGTGGGGGCCCACTTCCCGGAGGCCTTTCCAGGAGTCTTTGCCGCCTGCATGGCGCACGGGCTGGACCCGCGGATCTCGCCGATTCCCGTGGCCCCGGCGGCCCACTATCACATGGGCGGGGTCGAGACCGACGCCGACGGGGCCACCAGCCTGCCCGGCCTCTATGCGGCGGGGGAGTGCGCCTCCACCGGCGTGCACGGGGCCAACCGGCTGGCCTCCAACTCCCTGCTGGAGGCCGCGGTCTTCGGCCGCCGCGCCGGCCGGGCCGCGGCCGCCTGTGCGGCACCGACGACGCTTCCCCTTGCATCATCTCCGGCACCCGATCTGCCGGACGCGGCGCTGCGCGACCTGCGACAGGCCTTGAGCCGGGACGCCGGGGTGGAGCGCCATGCCGCGGGATTGTCGCGCCTCCTCGCGCAGATCGATGATCTGGCCAGACTCCATGGCGAGGCCCCGACCCTGACCGCGGCCCGGCTGATCGTCTCCGGTGCCCTGTCGCGGCGCGAAAGCCGCGGTGCCCACTTCCGTACCGACTATCCCGAATGCTCGAGCGAGCCGAAGCACAACCGGACGCGTGCCGGGGCAGCGGAGCGGATCGAAGCCTGAACCCGCGCGCGCTGCGCCTAGGAAAGCCGCCGATGCTGACCCTGCCCGATCTCTTGATCCGACCCATCGTGGAACAGGCCCTTGCCGAGGATCTGGGGCGCGGCGGCGACCTGACGGCGGCCCTGATCCCGGCGGAGGAGACCCTGACCGCCGTGCTGGCTGCCCGGCGTCCGGGCCGGGTGGCGGGCCTGGCCTGTGCCCGCCTGGCCTTCGCGGCCCTCGATCCCGGTGCCCAGTTCGAGGCCCGTCTTGCGGACGGCGACCGGGTGGCAGCGGGCGATGTCATCGCCTGGGTCAGCAGCGATGCCCGCTCTGTGCTGAGCGCGGAGCGGACCGCGCTGAACCTGCTCGGACGCCTGTCCGGCATTGCCACCCTGACCGCGGCCTATGTGGCGGCGGTGGCGGGAACGGATGCGGTGATCGTCGACACCCGCAAGACTACGCCGGGTCTGCGCGCCCTTGAGAAGTTCGCCGTGCGCTGCGGCGGGGGCGTCAACCACCGGTTCGGGCTCGATGACGCCATCCTCATCAAGGACAACCACGTGGCGGCCTGCGGCGGCGTGACAGCGGCCCTGGAGCGGGCGCGGCGCGTGGCCGGTCACCTGACTCCCATCGAGGTGGAGGTGGACACGCTGGATCAGTTCGACGAGGCGCTGGCCTTTGCCCCCGACGTCATCATGCTGGACAACTTCCCCCTGCCGGACATGGCCGAGGCGGTCCGCCGCTGCCACGGCCGGGTGCGGCTGGAGGCGTCGGGCGGTGTCAGCCTCGAGACCGTGGCCGCGATCGCCGCGACGGGGGTGGACGCCATCAGCGTCGGTGCCCTGACCCATTCCGCCCCGGTGCTGGACATCGGGCTCGATGCGGTCTGACGTCCGCTAGAACAGGCGTTTGCCGTCCGCCGTCGGCAGGCGGGTGCCGAGGAGGCCCGCCACCGTCGGGGCGATGTCGCGCATGTCGATCTCGCCGAGGGCGCCGTGGACCGGCAGGCCGGGTCCGTTGACGACGAAGGTCGCGCGCATTTCCGGGAAGGCGGGGGCATAGCCGTGCATGCCCTTCACCGGGCTCGGCCCCACGGCCGGTGCCATGGGGTCCTTGCCCATCTCGTAGCCCAGCTTGAAGCCGATGAAATACTGGTAGTCCGTCGCGCCGCCGAGTCTGGCGATGCGGTCCTCGCCCATCACCTCGTCAATGCCGAGATCCGGGTTGGCCTTCAGCTTGTCCAGCAGGGCCTCCACCCGGGCGCGGACGGCCTTGTCCTCCGGATGGGCGAGCTTCACTTCCGCGGCCCCGCCGGCGAACCAGGGCTCCGCCTCCCAGGATGTGATCTCCCGCTTGGCCAGGTCGATATGGATCAGGCCGGCCTGGACGAAGGGGGCGATGAGGTTGACGTCATGGGACACGGGCGCAAAGCCGTGGTCGGAGACAATCACCACCACCAGACCGGGCTGGGCCTTGCGGGCGGCACCGACCAGACGGCCGACGGCGGCGTCGATCCGCTCCAGCGCCGTATGGGCCTCGGCCGTGTCCGGCCCGTGCTCGTGCTGCACATGGTCGAGGCCGGTCAGATAGACGGTGGCGAAGCCGGGAGCATCCTCGGCCATCAGCTTTTCCGCAAACCGCGCGCGGATCTCGTCCCCCTCGACGCTTTCGTCGATGCCCTGGGCGTAGGGGCCGAGCGCCGCCTCCAGCCGGTCCGTCAGGCCGCGGGTGGCCAGGGCCCGGTTCAGCTTGCGGTCATCCTCGGTTCCCGTGCGCCACAGCTGGGGCAGGTTCAGATCGATGCCGCGCGCGCCGACGCTCACCGGCCAGTGGACATTGGCGACCTTGAGCTTCGCCTCGTGCGCGGCGTCCCACAGGGTCGGCACCTTGATGTCCTCGGCGTACCAGTACCAGCCGGTCTGGTTCTTCACATAGGGGTCGAAGGTCAGGTTGCTGGCGATGCCGTGCCGCGCCGGCCAGACCCCGGTGATCAGGGTCGTGTGGCTGGGATAGGTCAGGGTCGGCAGGACCCCGCGCACGGCCGTGGCATAGGCCCCACCCTGGGCCAGGCCGCGCAGGGTCGGGATCTTCAGGCCCCGGGCCTCGGCCTGGGTGATGTCGGCGGGACGCAGCCCGTCGATGGAGATCATCAGCACCGGGGCCGCGGCGGCGTGGCCGGCGATCAGGCTGATCAGCCCGGCAACGAGGCATGAAACGAGGCGCATGGTGATGGGGTCTCCGACCAGGGGCTTTGGATAGCCGTCCATCACGACGGGTCTGTGACGTCGTGGCAAGCGGCAATCGCTCCGGGCACATCAGAACAGGCCTAGCGCCCTGAGGCTGGCCACCCCGTCCCGGCCGACGACGATGTGGTCGTGGATGGTAATCTTCAGGGGGCGGGCGGCCTCGACGATCTCCCGGGTCATGGCGATGTCGGCGGGGGAGGGGGTGGGGTCGCCGGAGGGGTGGTTGTGCACGAGGATCAGGGACGAGGACGAGAGCTCCAGCGCCCGTCGCATGATCTCGCGGGGATAGACCGGTGCGTGGTCGACGGTGCCCTGTCCCAGCATCTCGTCACTCTGCAGCTGGTTCTTGCGGTCGAGGAAGATCACCCGGAACTGCTCCCGCCGCTCCTGGGCGAGGGACACGCGGACATAGGCGATGAGCGCCGACCAGGACGAGATCACCGGCCGCTTGCGCGCTTCGGCCCAGGCCGCGCGAACGGCGAACTCCTGGGCGATCTTGAGATCCAGCGCCGTGGCCGCCCCGATTCCGGGACATTGGGCGAGGTCCGCCTCCGGTGCCCCCATCACCTCGGCCAGACCGCCGAACCGGGCCATCAGGGCCTTGGCCAGGGGTTTGACGTCGCCCCGGGGCAGGGTGCGGAACAGATAGAGTTCCAGAAGCTCATAGTCGGGAAGGGCCGCAAGACCCGCCGTCTGGGCCCGCTGACGCAGCCTCAGCCTGTGGCCCGCTCGGCCGGGGTCTGCATGTGTCCGGGGCATGGAAGCGAGAGTGGCCCGGCCGATGACACGGTCGCAAGATGTGAAAAGGTCGCGGGGCCGTCAGGTCTCGATCGGGGGCTGGAACTGGCCGGTGGGGGAGGCGGTGAAGATCTCCACCCCCGTCTCGGTGACGCCGACGCTGTGCTCGCACTGGGCGGACAGGGACTTGTCCCGGGTGACCGCCGTCCAGCCATCGGACAGGACCTTCACCTCCTTGCGGCCGAGATTGATCATCGGCTCGACGGTGAAGAACATGCCCGGCTTCAGGATCTCGCCGGTACCGGGGCGTCCGAAGTGCATGACATTGGGCGCATCGTGGAACACCCGCCCGACCCCGTGACCGCAGAAGTCGGCGACGACGGAGCACCGCTGCGCCTCCACATAGGCCTGGATGGCGTGACCGACATCGCCCAGCCGCGCGCCGGGCTTCACTGCCGCCAGACCGAGCTCGAGGCCCTTGTAGGTGATGTCCACCAGGCGCTTGGCCCGGGGCGAGACCTTGCCCACCCCGTACATGCGGCTGGTATCCCCGTGCCAGCCATCGACGATCACGGTCACGTCGATATTGACGATGTCTCCCTCCCGAAGGGTGCGGGGGCCCGGAATGCCGTGGCAGACCACGTGATTGATCGAGGTGCAGATGGTGTGCTTGTAGCCCCGGTAGCCGAGGCAGGCGGGCAGGGCCCCATGGTCCAGCACGAAGCTGCGACAGAGGTCGTCCAGGGTTTCGGTGGTCACGCCAGGCTGAACGTGGGGACCGATCATGTCCAGGCACTCCGCCGCCAGCCGGCCGGCGCGACGCATGCCCTCGAAATCCGCCGCGCTGTGCAGCTTGATGGCGCCGTCCCGGATCGGGGCATCTTGAAGGTCGGTCATGGGCGGGCTCGCGGAACAGGTGTACCCCGGACAATAGGGACTTTCCCCGCTAAACGAAAGGGATCGACGCCCAATGGGCCGGGCCGCGGAGCTGTCAATCGCCGGGAGCGATGACCGGCAGCTGATGCGACAGGCAGATCCTGTGGGGCTCGACGGTGCAGCGATAGGCCAGCACCTCCACGCCCGCCTTGAGCGCATCCCGGAGCGCAGCGGCAAAGCCCGGATCAAGATCCGCCGCTGCGGCGACCCGGTCGCAGTCGGTCCGCTGCACCACGAACAGGGCCACGGCCCGGTCGCCTGCCGCCACGCGGGTCGACAGTTCGCGAAGGTGGCGGGCGGAGCGGGCGGCGACGCAGTCGGGAAACTCCGCCAGCCCGGGCTGGCGCATCAGGTGAACGTTCTTGATCTCCAGCCAGCAGGGGGGAGATCCGTCCCGTTCCAGCAGGAAGTCGACCCGGCTCTTCTCCCCGTACTTCACCTCCGGGCGGACCCGGTCATAGCCCGCCACCTCCGCGATCCCGTCCCGGGCAAGGGCCTCGGCCACGAGGCGGTTCGGATGCAGGGTGTTGATTCCCACCAGGCCGCCGTCCACCTCCACCAGTTCCAGGGTCAGGGGCAGCTTGCGGGTGGGGGAGGCGCTGCGGGACAGCCACACGGTCAGGCCGGGGTCGGCGAGGCCCATCATGGCCCCGGGGTTCGGGCAGTGCACGGTGGTCTCGCAACCGTCGGCGTCCATCACCACATCCGCCAGGAACCTTTTGTAGCGGCGGACCAGGGTGGCCTTCTCCAGTGGTTGCGTGAAGTCCATGGTCCGCCTAGGTCTCTGTCTTCGAGTGAACGCGCTGAACCAGCGTCCATAGAGGGGAACGCGCCCGATGGCGAGCCAAGCATCCGACCGAGTGACCGCCGCCGTCCTGATCATCGGGGACGAGATCCTGTCCGGCCGGACCCAGGATGTGAACCTGAACGCCATTGCCACCTATCTGGGGGCCTATGGTGTCGATCTGGCGGAGGCCCGGGTGGTGGCGGATGACGAGGGGGACATCATCGCCGCCCTCGATGCCCTGCGGACCCGCTATGACTATGTGGTGACCACCGGTGGCATCGGCCCGACCCATGACGACATCACCGCCGACTGCGTGGCCAAGGCCTTCGGTGTGGAGCTGGAGGAGGACGCGGAGATCATCGCCGCCATGACCGCCCGGTTCGGCGAGCCCCCCAATGCCGCCCGTCGCCGGATGGCGCGCATTCCGGTGGGCGGGTCCAAGGTGATCAATCCTGTGAACGGACCGCCCGGTTTCCAGATCGGCAACGTGTTCGTGCTGGCCGGTGTGCCCTCGATCATGCGCGGCATGCTGCAGGATGTCGGTCACCGGCTGAAGGGCGGCAAGGTGGTGATCGCCCGCACCGTCCGGGTCGAGGGGTTCGGCGAAGGGGTGATCGCCGCGCCGCTGGAGGCCGTGGCGAAGAACCACCCCACGGAGTCGCTGGGCAGCTATCCGTTCTTCTCCGCCGATGGCTACGGGGCGAACCTCGTCATCCGGGGGCGGGATGCCGACGAGGTGGAAGCCACCGTCGTGGAGCTGATCGCCGCCCTCGAAGCCGTTGGGGTCACCCACATCAAGCGCGTGGAAGGCTGACGGAAGCGGCCGCCGGGGGTCTGCCGGCGGCCGATCCGACCGGGGCCCGAGATCAGGCCTGCATCGTCCAGCCCTCGACGCCCATGGCCGCCTGGCGCAGGGCCTCGGAGCGGGTGGGGTGGGGATGGCAGGTGCGCGCCACGTCTTCCGATGCGGCCCCGAATTCCATGGCCACGCAGTATTCGCCGATCATCTCGCCCACCTGCGGGCCCAGCATGTGCACGCCCAGGATCCGGTCGGTGGTGGCGTCGGCCAGCACCTTCACGAAGCCCTCGGCCTCGTGGTTCACCTTGGCGCGGCTGTTGGCGGTGAAGGGGAACTTGCCGACCTTGTAGGCGACGCCCGCGGCCTTCAGCTCTTCCTCGGACTTACCGACCCAGGCCACTTCCGGATAGGTGTAGACCACGCCGGGAATGATGCCGTAGTTCACATGCCCGGCCTTGCCCGCGATCAGTTCGATGCAGGCCACGCCCTCGTCCTCGGCCTTGTGGGCCAGCATCGGTCCGTGGGTCACGTCGCCGATGGCCCAGATCCCGGGGGCGGCCGTGCGGAAATGGTCGGTGGCGATGAAGCCCCGGGCATCCGTGGCAAGGCCGACGGCCTCCAGGCCCAGACCGGCCGTGACCGGGCGTCGGCCGACCGCCAGCAGGACCACGTCGGCCGTCAGGCTCTCGGCCGGACCGCCGGACACCGGCTCGAAGCTCAGGGTGACGCCGGTCGCCGAGGTCCTGGCCCCGGTGACCTTCTGACCGAGACGGAAGGTTACCCCCTGCTTGGTCATGGACCGCTGGAAGGCCTGGGCCAGTTCCGCGTCGGCCCCGGGCAGGGTGCGGTCGAGATACTCGACCACCGTCACCTCGGCCCCCAGGCGCCGCCAGACGGAGCCGAGTTCCAGACCGATGACGCCGGCACCGATGACGATCATCGACTTGGGCACGGCCGTCAGCGCCAGGGCCCCGGTGGAATCCACCACCCGCGCCTGGTCGACCTCCACGCCCGGCAGGCGGGAGGGTTCGGAGCCGGTGGCGATGACGATGTTGCGGGCGTCGAGAACGGTTTCGGTCCCGGCCTCACCCGTGACGGTGACCTTGCCCGGGCCGGAGATGCGGCCGAAGCCCTTGATCCACTCGACCTTGTTCTTCTTGAACAGGAACTCGATGCCCTTGGTCAGGGCCCCGACGCTGTCGTCCTTCTGCTTCTGCATCTGGGACAGGTCCAGCTCCACCGACCCCTTGATGCCGAGGCTGGCAAAGTCCTTGCGGGCCAGTTCGTAGAGTTCGGACGCGTGCAGCAGTGCCTTGGACGGGATGCAGCCCACGTTCAGGCAGGTGCCACCAAGGGTCTTGCGGACTTCTACGGCGGCCACCGAGAGGCCCAGCTGACCGGCCCGGATGGCCGCATT
>DAINBM010000106.1:0-7642 GCA_036732965.1 Caulobacteraceae bacterium
GCCCTGCGCCCAGGCGGTGTCGGTGATGAACTTCTCGACGGCGCCGATGGAGACCGTCTCCCAACCCGCCTGCTCGATGACGCAGGAGCCTTCGCACAGGCGGTCCTGGGGACAGATGCGGCCGCAGATCTCGGGCATGGTGGAGGTGGCGGCGGACAGGGCATAGGCCTCCTCCAGCCGGCCCTCGGCGGTCATCTTCAGCCAGTCGGGGATGTTGTTGTGCAGCGGACAGGCGTTCTGGCAGAACGGCACACCGCACTGGGAACAGCGGGAGGCCTGCTCCTCGCCCCGGGCCAGGTCATAGTCGGCATAGATCTCGCCGAAGTCGGCGGTGCGGACCTCGGCCTTGCGCTTGGGCGGCGTCGCCCGGGGGGTCGCCACAAATTTCAGCAGACGTTCGGCCATGACGCAGTCTCTCGTGCCCGGAAGGGTCCTGTCTGCGCCCTATAGGGGTAAAGACCCGCGGCGAAAACCTTATGGTCCACATTGAGGACCAATATCACCGCTCATCTGGCCGAGAATTGCTCTTTCCCCGCTCATCGTTCCGACATGGTCCAAATATTGGACCATCTTGGAACGCTCAGGAGGCGGCCTCGGCAAACTGCCCACCGGGACGGAACCGCCACAGATAGGACGGCACCACCGACTCCACCGGGGTTGCGGTGATGCCGAGCGCGGCCAGACCGGGGGCACCGGCGGCGACCACATTGTCGGTCCGCAGCAGGCGCACCTGATCCGACGTCAGCACCGGCGGGATCGGCAGCACCGCCGTCTGGATGTCGCCCACGGTGCCGATCAGGCTTGCCAGAGGCCAGGGCACCGGGACCAGGGCCGGGTGGCGACCGGTCTCGCGGACGATGAGCTCGAGCAGCTGGCGGAAGGTGTAGACCGTCGGCCCGCCCAGCTCGTAGGTGGCACCGGCCAGGGCGGGTTGCGCCAGTACCGCAGCGATCGCGGCCGCCACGTCCGTCACATAGACGGGCTGGAACCGGGACTTGCCGCCACCGATCAGGGGCAGGACCGGGGACACCGCGGCCATGGCTGCGAAGCGGTTGAAGAAGTCATCCTCCGGCCCGAACACGATGGATGGCCGCAGCACCGTGGCCCCGGGGATGGCCGCGCGCACGGCAGCCTCGCCCGCGGCCTTGGAGCGACCATAGACGGCGCTGGACTTCGGGTTCGCGCCGATGGCGGACATCTGCACGAACTTCGAGACGCCCTGCCGGGCCGCCAGGGTGGCGATGGTGGCCGGCCCCTCGGCCTGGACGGCGTTGAAGGTCTGCTTGCCGGAGGCATAGAGCACGCCCACCAGATTGACGACCGCCGTGCTGCCCTCGAGGGCACGGGCGACGGAATCGGCGTTGCGGACATTGGCCTGGACCAGCTCGATCTGGCCCACATCGCCCATCACCCGGAGCTCGGGGATCAGATGCGGGCGACGCACGGCAACCCGGACCCGATGGCCCTGCTTCGCCAGGGCGCGCACCGTGTGGCGGCCCACAAACCCGCCGCCGCCGAACACCGTCACCAATTCCTGCATGGTCAACCTCTATCCCGCTGCCGGTCCCGCCGCAGGCTCGGCCGCGGGAACAGGTCGTCGATAGACGATGGGACGAATCCGCGCAACGCAGACGGCCCGATCCGGGCCATTCCGGCGCGCAGGTCTGCATTCCCCGGCGACAGATGGGCGACAGCTGGTAAAACGGCGGGACATGTCCGCTGGAGCCCCGACCGATGATCCGCATGCCCGTCGCCCTGCCCCTCGCCGCCGCCCTGTTGGTGGCCTCCCCGGTCCTCGCGGCGGAGCGTCCGCATCCGGACGCCAGGCTGAAGGCGGCGGCGACCGCGGCCCGGGCGTCGGAGCTCGGCCTGCTGGAGCAGATCGTCAATATCGACTCCGGCACGGGCAATGTGTCGGGGGGTGAGAAGATCCAGAAGATCCTGGCAGAGCGGCTGACGGCCATGGGCGCGGCGGTGGAGCTGGTCCCCGCCGAGGCCCCCGGCCTGCCCCCGAACCTCGTCGCCACCTTCACCGGCAAGGGCAAGGGCCGGGTCCTGCTGATCGGCCACATCGACACGGTGCTGGAGGACGGGGAGGCGGCGAAGCGGCCCTTCAAGGTGGTGGGCGACACCGCCTACGGTCCCGGCGTGATGGACGAGAAGGGCGGGGTGGTCACCGGGATCGCGGCCCTGCAGCTGCTGCATGACCTCAAGCGGACCGACTACGGCAAGATCACCTATCTGATCGAGACCAGCGAGGAGGCGGGCTCCACCGGCGCCCGCAAGCTGATCGACCGGCTCGTGCGCGCCCACGATGTGGAGCTGAACCTCGAGCCGGAATACCCCGACACCCTCACCGTCTGGCGGAAATCCTCCGCCAATCTGGTGATCCAGGTCCATGGCAAGCCCGCCCATGCGGGGATGGAACCGCAGAACGGCCGCAACGCCGCCGATGAGCTGATGCACCAGATCCGGCTGCTGGAGGATGCCTTCCCCCGCTCCGGCGAGCACATCACCGTCAACCTGACCCTGCTGAAGGCGGGCAGCCGCAGCAACATCATCCCCGAATTCGCCGAAGCCACCCTCAATGTGCGGGGCCGCACCCAGGAGGAGATGGACAGCGTGGGGGCACGGGCGAGGGACTTCGCTGCCCATCCCGCGCTCGGTGGCACCGAGGTGACGATCACCTACAGCGCCAGCTTCCCGCCGCTGGTGGCCAATGACCGGGTGCTGCGGATCGCGGCGGATGCCAATGCGGCCCGGGCGGAGTTCAACGGCGGCACCTACCGGCTGTACGGCAACGGGGGTGCCTCGGAATCCGCCCTCGCGGATGCGGCGGGGACGCCGACCCTGGACGGCCTGGGGTCCACCGGCAGCGGGGCCCATACGCCGCAGGAGTCCCTCGACCTGACGAGCTATGCCGAGCGCCTCTATGTGCTGACCCGCCTGATCCAGGCCTACGGCGCGCATCCGCCCGCGAAATAGCGGGGCGGGTCGCGTCAGGCGCGCATCGACCCCGTCTCGATGAACCGCTGGTGCCAGCCCAGCGCCTCGGTCAGCAGGGTCGGTGCCTGCCCGCCATAGGGATTGCGCAGGGCCCTGTCGTAATAGTCCTGCAGCGGCGCGCGATAGTCGGGATGGGCGCAGTTGGCGATCATCAGCCGGGCCCGATGGCGGGGGGACATGCCGCGCAGGTCCGCAAGCCCCTGCTCGGTCACCACCACCTGCACATCCTGGTTGATGTGGTCCACATGGCTGACCCGGGGGACGATGGTGGAGATCTTCCCGTCCTTGGCGGTCGAGGGGGCCATGAAGATCGAGATATAGGCGTTGCGGGCAAAGTCGCCGGAGCCACCGATGCCGTTCTGGATCCGCGATCCCATCACATGGGTGGAGTTGACGGCCCCGTAGATGTCCGCCTCCAGCATGCCGTTCATCGCGAGGCAGCCCAGCCGGTGGATGACCTCCGGGCTGTTGCTGATCTCCTGGGGTCGCAGGACCAGCCGGTCGCGATAGAGGGCCATCTCCCGGTTGAGCCGGGCGGCGGCCTCGGGGCTCAGCGACAGGGCGGTGGTGGAGGCCGTGTCCAGCTTGCCCGCCTCCATCAGGGCCAGCATCCCGTCCTGCAGCACCTCGGTATAGGCGTTCATGCCCTCGAACCGGGAGGCGAGCAGGCCGGCCAGCACCGCATTGGCGATGTTGCCGACCCCGGACTGGAGGGGCAGCAGGCCCGGGGGCAGGCGGCCCCGGGCCACCTCATGCTCGAAGAACTCGATCAGGTGGCCGGCAATGGCGGTCTCTGCCGCGGCGGCGGCCCGGAAGCTCTGATTTCGGTCAGGGGTATCGGTCTCGACAATGGCGACGATCTTGTCCGCCGGGCACTGGAGGTAGGGCGATCCGATCCGGTCGCCCGGCCGGACCAGCGGGATCGGCTGGCGATGGGGCGGCAGGCCCACCGAATAGATGTCGTGCATCCCCTCAAGCGCCGGGTTCTGCCAGCGGTTCACCTCGAGGATCACCTGGTCGGCCCGCGCGAGCCAGGTCGGATTGTTGCCCACGGAGGCGGAGGGGATCAGGGCCCCGTCGGCGGTGATGCCCGTGACCTCGATCAGGGCCGTGTCCAGGGGGCCCAGGAAGCCCTGCAGGGCCATGGGGGCCACCTGGCTGAGATGCATGTCGAAATAGTCCATCTCCCCGCGGTTGATGCGGTCGCGGGCGACGGGATCGGAATTGTAGGGCAGGCGGAACTCGACGCCGTTGGCCCGGGCCAGCGCCCCGTCCAGCTCCGGACCCGTGGAGGCGCCGGTCCAGACCTTCACCTGGAAGGCCTCGCCGGCGGCGTGGGCGGCCTCGATGCGGGCGGCCAGGGCCAGCGGCACGGCCTTGGGATAGCCCGAGCCGGTGAAGCCGCTCATGCCCACCGTGGACCCGGGCGCGATCCGCGCCGCCGCCGCCTCCGCACTCATGATCTTGCGGGACAGGGTGGGGCTGTCGATGGCCTTGCGGGTCATGATGAGGTCGCCTCGTTGGATCGGACGGCGGACCCGGTGTCCGCCCGCCCGTCGTCGCGATGAACCGGACCGTCCCGCGGGGCCATGACCTGGGTCAAGCCCCGCGGGTGCCGGTGTCCGACCCTACTTCTTCTCGCCGACCCTACTTCTTCTCGAACGGGGCGCTGATGACCACGTCCACGTCGTCGCCGATCAGCGGCACGTACTTCTTCACGCCGAAGTCGCTGCGCTTGATGTGACCCTTCACCTCGAAGCCCACCGTGTAGGCCTTGGTCATGACGTTGCTGCCGGCGGCCTTGAAGGTGGCGTCCAGGGTGACCGGACGGGTGACCCCGTGCAGGGTCAGGTCGCCGGTCACCTGGGCCGTCGTCGGGCCGGTCGGGGTGACCTTGGTCGACTTGAAGGTGATGGTCGGGAACTGGGTCGTGTCCAGCCAGTCCGCGGCCTTCAGTTCCCCGTCCACGATCGCATTGGTGGTGGAGATGCTTCCGGCCGGGATGCTCACCTCGAGGGTGGAGGCAGCCGGCGTCTTCGGGTCGAGGGTCAGGCTGCCCGTGGCCCCGGCGAAGTCGCCGTACCAGGTGGAAAAGCCCATGTGCGACAGGGAGAACACGATCCGCGCATGGCTGGTCTCGAGCTTGAAGGTCCCGCCCTGCACGGCGGCGGGGTCGGTGCTCGGGGCCATCTGGGCGGAGGCCGCGGTGGACAGCAGGAGGGCGGTGGCGGCGACAGCGTAGGCAAGGGTCTTCATGGAGGGTCCTCTGGTGGGGTGGGTGGGCGAACGATCAGACATGTCAGGCTGAGGTGGGGACGCCGTCCCCGAACTGGAAGCCCGAAACGGCCTTGGCGAAGATGTGGTCGTTGAAGGTGCGGCGACCGGCCTCTCCCTCCGCGGCGCCGGCGGCGACCATCATCGGGATCAGATGCTCCTCCCGGGGGTGACAGGCCCGGGCGAAGGGGGCGTCGGCCCAGCGGGCGAGGGCGGCACTGCGCCCGTCCCGGGATTGTGCCGCCTGGGTCAGCCAGTCATCGAAGGCGCGTGCGGCCTCGGCCCCCCGGGGGGCGAAGAATTCCCGCAGGTTGTGGTAGCTCATGCCGCTGCCGATGATCAGGACGCCTTCGTCCCGCAGGGGGGCGAGCGCCCGGCCGATGGCCAGGTGCCGGGCGGGATCGAGGTCGGTGGTCAGGGACATCTGCAGGATCGGGATGTCGGCTTGCGGCCGGATCAGCATCATCGGAATGAAGACCCCGTGGTCCCAGCCCCGGGTGGTCTCGGTCTCCACCGTCTCTCCGGCCTCGCTCAGCAGGCGCCGCACCCGGTCCGCCAGGGCAGGTGCCCCCGCGGCGGGATAGGTCAGGCGATAGGTGTGCTCCGGAAACCCGTAATAGTCGAACAGCAGGCCGGGCCGGGCCGCGATGTTCAGGGTGGGGTTCGGCGTCTCCCAGTGACCCGAGATCATCAGGATCGCCTCCGGCCGGTCGGGCAGTCCGACCAGCAGATTGCGCAGATAGGTGTCCATGGCGTCCCACGGGTGCGGGGCCTGGGGCGGCGGATCCATGAAGAAGCAGGGTCCGCCCCCGTGAGCGATGAACAGGGTCGGCTGACGGGTCGGGGCGGTCGTGTCCATGAAAGGGTCAATGCCTACGGTTCGCTCACGTCCTTATATCGGATCCATCACGATCCATGAAACCGGGATAGACGTGATGATCTTCATCTGATTTATTGATGATATGTCCGATCCTTCCGTCGAGCAGCTGCGCGTGTTCCTGGCCGTGGTCGAGGCCGGAAGCTTTTCGGCCGCGGCCCGTGTGCTGGGCCGGGCCCAGTCCGCCGTGACCTACGCCATCCAGGGGCTGGAGGCCGAGGCCGGGGTGCCGCTGTTCGATCGCAGCGCCTATCGACCCGTCCTCAGCGAGGCGGGCCGGGCCCTTCTGCCCTGCATCCAGGCCATCCTCGGGGCGGTCGACGGCTTTCATGCCGTGGCAGGCGGACTGTCCGCGGGGCTGGAGGCGGAGCTCACCGTGGTGGTGGAGGCGATGTTCCCCATGTCCCGCCTCGTCGGTGCCCTGGCAGAGCTGCAGGTCCGCTACCCCTCGGTCCAGACCCGGATCGAGGTGGAGAGCCTGGACACCGCCCGCCGGGTGGTGCTGGACGGGCGGGCGGACATGGGGCTCGTCATCTCCCCGGACGTGGAGCCGGACCTGTTGATGGCCCGACCCGTGGGAGAGATCGAACTGGTGGTGGTGGCCGCCCCCGGCCATCCGCTGGCGGCGGCGACGGGACGGCTGCATCCGGAAGACCTGAGGGACCATCTGCAGCTGGTGGTCAGCTCCCGGACCGATGGCGACCGGACACCGGACCGGGGGGTCGTGGGGCGCCGGACGTGGCGGCTGGCCGATCTCGGGGCCAAGCGGTCGATGCTGCTGGCCGGGCTCGGCTGGGGCAGCATGCCCCGGCACATCGTCGAGGACGACCTCGAGACCGGACGGCTGGTCGCTCTGCACACAGCTTCATGGGACGGGCGCGACCACATGCCGCGTCTGCCGGTCAGCATTGTCCGACGCCGGGATCGCGCGGCGGGCCCGGCCGGCCGCTGGCTGTTCGAACGGCTGGCCGCCGTGGGTGCCGACGAGGTTGCCCTGACCGGCCAGAGAGACTAAGCCGACAGTCCGGGTCTGGTGGCCGCGCCGGCAGGCCGGAGCCCCCACACCTCGCCTCTGGCCGGAGCAATGCGCGTTCCATGACCACCTATCTGCACAAGGGCGATCTGCCGGACGGTCTGGACTTCGGCGCGTCCGTGGCCGTGGACTCCGAGACCATGGGCCTGCGACTGGGCCGCGACCCCCTGTGCGTGGTGCAGCTGTCCGCGGGTGACGGCCACGCCCACCTCGTGCAGCTGGACCGGGAGACCTACGACGCCCCGAACCTGAAGGCGCTGCTGACCAATCCGGCGGTGCTGAAGATCTTTCATTTCGGCCGCTTCGACATCGCCATGTTCGCCCTGCACCTGCAGGTGGACACGACGCCGGTCTACTGCACGAAGATCGCATCCCGGCTGGCGCGGACCTACACCGACCGCCACGGTCTCAAGGACGTGACCAAGGAGCTGCTGGGGATCGACATCTCCAAG
>DAINBM010000107.1:0-7624 GCA_036732965.1 Caulobacteraceae bacterium
CCGCCCCTCCCGCGGGAGACGACCATCGGTCCGATCCCACCGACATCCCCCCAGACCCAGGCACCCCCATGATCCGCAGACTGGCGCTTCTCTGTCCCGACCCGGCGGAGCCCACCTACACCTCGCGGATTCCCGCGCCCGTGGAGGGCTATCACGACCTGTTCGCACGCCTGGGCGTCGAGGTGGTGGCCCACCCGTGGGTGGATCCGATCCCCGCCGGCGTGGACGGGGTGCTGGCGACCCTCGCCTGGGGGTACCATTTCCAACCCGGGCGCTGGACAGAGATCCTCACCCGATGGGATCCGTCCATTCCCCTGGTGAATTCGCCGGAGGTGCTGCTCTGGAACACGACCAAGACCTATCTCCAGGCCCTGGCGGCCCGGGGGGTGGTGGTCATCCCGACCCTGACGCCGGACCTGTCCGGTGCGGACGAACTGGAGGCCGCCTTCGCAGCCTTCGGCACGGACGAACTGGTGATCAAGCCGCTGGTGTCCGCCGGGTCGTACCAGACGGTCCGGTACCGCCGCGGGGACCCGCCGCCGGCCCCGGCCCCGGGGCAGATGATCCAGCCGTTCCTGCCGTCGGTGTCGTCCGAGGGTGAGTTGTCCCTGTTCTATTTCGCGGGTGTCTTCAGTCACGGGGTGCGCAAGCGGGCGACCGGGACCGATTTTCGCGTCCAGCCCCAGTTCGGCGGCCAGCTCGAGCCCTTTGCGCCGGAGGCCGAGGCGCTCCGGTTGGCCGAGGCGGCCCTGGCGGCAGCGCCAGCGGGGATGACCTATGCCCGGATCGACCTGATCCGTCGGCTCGACGGGCGTCTGGCCCTGATGGAGCTCGAGGCCATCGAGCCGGACCTCTATTTCGCGTTCGCCCCATCCGCAGGGCTTGGGTTCGGTGAGGCCGTCCTGTCGCAGCTGGCCGGTACGTCGCCCGCAGGCTGAGTGCCCGCGCCGGGCGTCACATCCGGACATTGCGACAGATTGTCTGAAACCGGGGCTCAGGATTGCAAACCGGCCGTTCCTGGCATCCTAGATGCCGGGCAGGGCGGGAGGCACGGGTGGCGGCACGCATTGTCACGGCGGCATTCGAGGGGGTCGACGCCCGTCGCGTGGATGTGGAGGTCCAGACCAGCTCCGGCCTCGTGGCCTTCATCCTCGTGGGGCTCGGGGACAAGGCCGTGGCCGAGAGCCGGGAACGGGTCCGGGCAGCGTTCTCCAGCCTCGGCCTCGCCCTTCCGGCCAAGCGGCTGGTGGTCAATCTGGCTCCGGCGGACATGCCCAAGGAGGGCAGCCACTACGACCTGCCCATTGCGCTGGCGCTGATGGCTGCCATCGGGGTCGTGCCGGAGGATGCCCTGTCCGGATGGCTGGCCTTCGGCGAGCTCAGCCTCGACGGTCGGCTGGCCGCCAGTGCCGGGGCCCTGCCCGCCGCCGTGACCGCCGGGGCGCTGGGGCTTGGCCTGATCTGTCCGGAGGCCTGCGGGGCGGAGGCGGCCTGGGCCGGGGATGTTCCGATCCTGGCCCCCCGGTCCCTGATCAGCCTGATCAACCATTTCCGGGGCATCCAGGTGTTGAGCCCGCCCCAGCCCGGCCCCCTGCGGGAGGGTGCGACCGGCCCGGACCTGCGGGACGTCAAGGGCCAGGAACAGGCCCGGCGGGCGCTGGAGATCGCCGCGGCCGGCAGTCACAACCTGTTGTTCTGCGGCCCGCCCGGATCCGGCAAGTCGATGCTGGCCAGTCGGTTGCCGGGTATCCTGCCGCCGCTGACGGCGCGGGAGCTGCTCGATACCTCCATGATCCATTCGGTGGCCGGTCTGATCGCCCGCGGGGAGCTGTCCCGGGCCCGGCCCTATCGCGCGCCCCACCACTCTGCCAGCATGGCGGCCCTTGTCGGCGGCGGCGTCCGGGCAAGGCCCGGGGAGGTGTCGCTGGCCCATAACGGGGTCCTGTTCCTGGACGAGTTGCCGGAGTTCTCGCCCCAGGTGCTCGACAGCCTGCGCCAGCCCCTCGAAACCGGGGATGTGATCGTGGCCCGGGCCAATGCCCATGTCCGCTATCCCGCCCGGATCCAGCTGGTCGCGGCGATGAACCCCTGCCGCTGCGGCGTGGGCGGGCCCGGTCGCGGGGCCTGTGGCCGGGCTCCCCGCTGCCAGAGGGACTATCAGGGTCGGATCTCGGGGCCCCTGCTGGACCGGATCGACCTGAACCTGGATGTGCCGCCGGTGACCGCCGCGGACATGAGCCTGCCCACCGACGCCGAGGACAGTGCCCGGGTGGCCGCGCGGGTGGCGGCGGCGCGGACCCTGCAGCTGGAGCGGGCCGCCACCGAGGGTCTGAGCGCGGCGGACGGTCTGAACGCGCGGATCGACGGGCGGGCGCTGGAGCGGATCGCCGCGCCGGATGCCTCTGGTCACGCCCTTCTCGCCCGGGCGGCGGAACAGGGGGCCCTGACCGCGCGGGGGTGGAGCCGTGTGCTGCGCCTTGCCCGGACGATTGCCGATCTCGACGGCTCCACCGGCGTCCGCCGACGGCATGTGGCGGAATCCCTCGGCTATCGCCGCGCGCCCGTCGACCGCCCTTCGCTCCCGGACATGACCCCGCCGCCAGGGATTTGAGCTGTAGATTTAAGTCGGACGTTAAGGCCGGCGCGATAGGGTCGGGCGATGGCACGGACTGACCCAGACATGATCGCGGAGGCCGCGAGCCGCGGAGAGACCGCGACCCAAGGCGCCTCCGGTGACCGGGGTCTTCTGGCCCGTGTGGGGGCGCTCGCCACCCTCAGCCACGAGATCCGCACTCCCCTCAACGGGGTGCTGGGCATGGCGGGGCTGCTGGCCGACACCCCCCTGGACGAGACCCAGCGCTCCTATCTGAATGCCCTCCAGCTCAGCGGCGAGCATCTGCTGACCCTGGTGAACGACATCCTGGACCTGGCCAAGCTCGAGTCCGGGCGGCTGGACCTCGAGCCCCGCCCGATCGGACTGGAAGACCTGCTGATGGGGGTGGCGGAGCTCCTCTCGCCCCGGGCCCATGCGGCGGGGCTGGACATTGCCTGGGCGACGGACCGGGATGCCCCGCCGATCCTGGCCGATGACGGCCGGCTGAAGCAGGTGCTGTTCAACCTTGCCGGAAACGCCGTGAAGATGACCACGGCCCATGGTCAGGGGGGCGGTGTGCTGATCAGCGCGCGGGTTCGCCCGGCATCGGAGGGCAAGGTGCGCCTGCGGCTCTGCGTGCGCGACACCGGGCCCGGCGTACCGCCCGAGACCCAGGCCCGCCTGTTCGAGGAGTTCTTCCAGACCCGGGAAGGTGCCGCCGCCGGGGGGGCGGGCCTTGGCCTCGCCATTGTCCGCCGGATTGCCGACGCCATGGGCGCAGAGCTCGGGGTCACCCATCTGCGCCTGTCCGATGACGCCTACTGGGGGGCGGAGTTCTGGTTCGAGGCGGACTTTCCCGTGGTCGAGGAGCGCCGGACCCCTGTGAAGCCCCTGTCCGGCCGCACCATCGCCGTGATCTCCGGCTCTCCGGTGGTGCGGGAAGCGGCTCTCGCCCAGATCCGGGCCAGCGGGGCCCGGGCCGTCCTGGCCAGCGGCTTCGACGCCATCGACCGGTTCTGCGACGCCGTGCTGGTGGACCCGGTCGCCGCGGCGGAGGCGTCCACCCTGCGCCCCCCCCGGGGGGTGGCCGCCTTCGTCATGCTGCCGCCGGAAGGCCGGGACCGGATCGGCGCCTATCGCGCGGTCGGGTATCAGGGCTATCTGATCAAGCCCCTGCGGCGCTCATCGATCATCTCCCGGCTCTACACGGTCATCGGCCATCCGGCGGTGCCGGCGGCGGAACCGTTGCGCCTGCGGGAGGACGAGCGGGCCGGCCAGACGACGGCCTCCTCCGGTCTGCGGGTGCTGCTGGCGGAGGACAATGCGGTGAACGCCCTCCTCGCCACGGCCCTGCTGCGGCGGATGGGCTGCATCGTCGACCGGGCCGTCACCGGGGAGGACGCGGTCGAGGCGGCGTCGACGGCACCCTATGATCTCATCCTGATGGATATCCGCATGCCGGGCATCGACGGGCTGGAGGCGACCCGCCGGATCCGGGCGCTCGGGATCACCACGCCCATCGCCGCGGTCACCGCCAATGCCTTCGAGGACGATCGCCGGGCCTGTCTGGAGGCGGGGATGGACGCGTTCCTGACCAAGCCCCTGGCCCCGGCCGCGCTGAATGCGGAGATCGCCCGGTTCGCGGACGACCGCGCCGCGGCCCTGTCCCGTCGTGCCCGGGAGCCGGCGGACATGGGGTGAAACCGGCGCTTGCCCCGGACGGGGTGAGCGGTCACCCTGCCGGTCCCGACCACGCCGACGAGACCCATGACTGCACATCCCCAAAGGTCCCCCCGCCGGACCCTCGACATGCTCCGCGCCCTGCGGCGGCCCAAGGTGGCCGCCATGCTGGCGCTCGGCTTTTCCTCCGGCCTGCCGTTCATGCTCACCGGCAACACCCTGGGGTACTGGCTGCGGGAGGGGCACATCAGCCTGACCGCCATCGGCTTTGCCTCGTGGGTGGGGCTCGCCTACACCCTGAAATGGCTGTGGGCGCCGTTGATCGACCGGATCGCGGCCCCGCTGACCGGGCCGCTCGGCCGGCGCCGGGGCTGGATGCTGCTGGCGCAGCTGTTCGTCGCCGCGGGGCTGGTGGCCATGGCCCTGATCGGTCCGGCGGGGGGGCTGGTGAACCTCGCCCTGGCCGCGCTGGTGGTAGCGTTTGCCTCGTCCACCCAGGACATCGTCGTGGATGCCTGGCGGATCGAGATCGCCGATGATCCGGACGAGATCGGGCTTCTGACCTCCGTCTACAGCCTGGGCTACCGGATCGCGCTGCTGGTCACCGAATCGCTGATCCTGATCATGGCCCAGTCCGTGGGCTGGAACCTGAGCTATCTGGTCATGGCGGCCCTGACCTTGGTGGGCATGGGGGCCGTGCTGCTGGCGAGGGAGCCGGATGCCGCGGATGCCGCCATTGCCGCCCGGGAGAAGATGGCCCCGCTGACCAGCCTGCGGGGCCTCGGCGACGCCATCTTCGGGCCGATCGTGAACTTCTTCACAGATCACGGGGCCTTCGCCGCCGTGATGCTCCTGACCATCACCCTGTATCACCTGCCCGACTATCTGCGCGGGCCGGTGACCAATCCGTTCTACAAGGACCTGGGTCTGGCCAAGACCACGGTCGGCCTGGTGCGGGGCACCATCGGCCTTTGGGCCACGGTGATCGGGGTGAGCGTCGGGGGCCTCAGCGCCGTGCGGCTGGGCTATGCCAGGACCCTGATCCTCGGCGCCCTGATCCAGCCGGTGGCCATCGCGCTCTTCGCATGGCTCGCAAGCCACGGACCCGACCTGCCCACCTTCGAGGCGATCATGGGCTTCGACAGCTTCGCCATCGGCTTTTCCGGGGTGGCGCTGGTGGCCTACATGTCGAGCCTGACCCGGCTGGGCTATACGGCCACGCAATATGCGGTGATGACGTCGGCGCTCGCCTGGACCGGAAAGACCCTGAAGGGCTTTTCCGGCGCGGTGATCGACGGCCTGCACCAGGGCCACGGCCTGATGGAGGCCTATTCCCTGTTCTATCTGGGTGCCGCGGCCTTCGGCCTGCCGGCGGTGGTGCTGTGCCTGATCCTGGCCCGGCACATCGCCCGGCAGGCGGCCAGCGCGGCCGGGGCGCCGGCCGCGGGCACCTGATCAGACGTCCCGGTCGAGGCTCGCGCGCACGTCATAGGCGGCGAAGATCGCCATGTTCAGGATGTGACTGACCTGTGCGGACAGCTGGCAGATCTGGACCGGCCTGGACAGGCCCAGGAGCAGCGGCCCGATAACGGTGGCCCCGCCCACGGCCTGGACCAGCTTGGTGGCGATGGAGGCGGAGTGGATGGCCGGCATCACCAGCACATTGGCGTCGCCGGTCAGGCGCTGGAACGGGTAGTTGGCCCGGGCCTCGGCGCTGAGGGCCACGTCGGGTGGCACCTCGCCCTCATATTCGAAATCGATGTCGCTGCGGTGGTCCATGATGGCCACGGCCTCGCGCACCTTCTCGCCGCGCGAGCCGGGGGGATTGCCGAAGGTGGAATAGGACAGGAAGGCCACCCGGGGCTCGTGACCCAGACGTCGGGCAGCGTGGGCCGCTTCCACGGCAATGTCGGCCAGAACCTCGGGTTCGGGCACCTCGGACACGGTGGTGTCGGCCACGAAGATGGTGCGACCCTTGGCCAGCAGCACGCTCATGCCCATCACCCGGCTGTCGGGGGCGGGGTCGATGACCCGCAGCACCTCTTCCAGGGCCTGGTCGAAGTTGCGGGTGACGCCGGTGACCATGCCGTCGGCATGGCCGAGCGCCACCATGGTGGCGGCAAAGGAGTTACGGTCCTGGTTGATCAGGCGCTGGGCGTCCCGGAGCAGGAAGCCGCTGCGCTGCAGGCGCTTGTAGAGGAAGTCCACATATTCGGCATTCCGGTCGGACATCCGGGCATTGATGATCTCGAGATCGGCCTCCGCCGGGTCGAGACCCAGGTCGGCCATGTTGCGGCGGATCAGCTCCTCGCGCCCGCACAGGATGGCCCGGCCGTAGCCCTGGCCCTGGAAGGCGTAGGCGGCGCGGATGACGCTGGCCTCCTCGCCCTCGGCAAACACGATGCGCTTGTGCCGACCCCGCTGCACCGCGCCGGAGATCTTCTGCAGGAAGTCGGCGGAGGGGTCGAGGCGGCGGGCAAGGCTCGCGCGATAGGCGGCCATGTCCTCGATGGGGCGGCGGGCCACGCCGGTGTCCATGGCCGCCTTGGCCACGAACGGCGGGATGTACCACATCAGCCGGGGATCGAAGGGGGACGGGATGATGTAGTCCGGCCCGAAGCGCAGCTGGCGGCCCTGATAGGCGGCGGCCACCTCGTCGGGCACGTCCTCCCGGGCCAGCTGGGCCAGGGCCTGGGCGCAGGCGATCTTCATCTCGTTGTTCACCCGCCGGGCCCGCACGTCCAGCGCGCCCCGGAAGATGTAGGGGAAGCCGAGCACGTTGTTCACCTGGTTCGGATAGTCCGACCGGCCCGTGGCCATGATGGCATCCCTGCGGATGGCGTGGACTTCCTCCGGGGTGATCTCCGGATCCGGATTGGCCATGGCGAAGATGATCGGGTTGGGGGCGAGCGCGCGGATGATCTCCTCGCTGAAGGCCCCCTTCTGCGACAGGCCCATCAGCACGTCGGCGCCCTGGACCGCCTCCAGCAGGGTGCGCTTGTCCGTGGCCACGGCGTGGGCGCTCTTCCACTGGTTCATGCCCTCCGTCCGCCCCTGATAGAGCACGCCCTTGGAGTCCACCGCGATGCAGTTCTCCGGCCGCACCCCCATGGCCTTGATCAGCTCCAGGGTGGCGATGCCGGCGGCCCCGGGGCCGTTCAGCACCACCTTGATCTTCGAGATGTCCCGCCCGGTGATGTGGCAGGCATTGATCAGGCCGGCGGCGGAGATGATGGCGGTCCCGTGCTGGTCGTCATGGAAGACGGGGATGTCCAGCAGCTCCTGGAGTTCGGTCTCGATGCGGAAGCATTCCGGGCTCTTGATGTCCTCCAGATTGATGCCGCCGAAGGT
>DAINBM010000108.1:0-7622 GCA_036732965.1 Caulobacteraceae bacterium
CCGGCGCCGGCGACCCGCGCTGCAAGATCATGATCACCATGGTCAAGACCAGCCCCGATGCCCCGCCGCACAAGCAGCAGTCCCAGATCCTGGTGCCCATGGACACCAAGGGCGTGAAGGTGCTCGGCCCCATGCACGTGTTCGGCGAGGATGACGCGCCCCACGGCCACATGCACATCCGCTTCACCGATGTGCGGGTGCCCAAGGAGAACATGCTGCTGGGCGAGGGCCGCGGTTTCGAGATCTCGCAGCTGCGCCTCGGCCCCGGCCGGATCCACCACTGCATGCGCTCCATCGGCCAGGCCGAACGGGCGCTGGACCTGATGGTCGCCCGGGGCCTGTCCCGGGAGGCCTTCGGCCGCAAGATCGCCTATCTGGGCGGCAATATCGAGATCATCTCCCGCGCCCGCATCGAGATCGAGAGCATGCGCCTGATGGTCCTGAAGGCCGCCAAGGCCATGGACGTGCTGGGCAACCGCGAGGCCCGCATCTGGGTGCACATGGTCAAGGCCCTGGTGCCCGAGCGGGTCTGCACGATCATCGATCAGGCGATCCAGATGCACGGCGCCACCGGCGTCTCGCAATGGACCCCCCTGTCGCGCATGTATGCCGGCCAGCGGACCCTGCGCATCGCCGACGGTCCGGACGAGGTGCACCACCTGGTGGTCGGCCGCAACGAGCTGCGGCAGTACGAAGGTGGCGCGGGAGAAGAGACGACCTCCGGCGTCGTCTGGCGCAACTAGGCCATCCCGACGGCCCGTCCCTGCCGCCGGCAGGGCGGGCCGCATGGCCCCGGCGGCGAGGCTGACCCGGGGTCAGCCTTGTCTGCCCCCGAAAGCCCGACAATACTTCCAGCCTCCGACGGCGGCCGCCGTCCTTCGGCGCGCGCCACGGAGCCCTGATGACCGACCCGCAGACACCGCCCGCGATCTCGACGCCCGAGGGCCTTATCTCCATCGAGGCGGTCACCGCACACCTCGCCTCGGCGGGCTACATCTCCACGCCGGAGATCTCCACGGCCGTCTTCCTCGCCCACCATCTGCGCAAGCCCGTCCTGATCGAGGGCCCGGCGGGGGTCGGCAAGACCGACCTCGCCCGGTCGCTGGCGCTGTCCATGGACATGCCCCTGCTGCGAATGCAGTGCTACGAGGGCCTCGACGAGTCCAAGGCCCTGTACGAGTGGAAGTACGGCAAGCAGCTCCTGTACACCCAGATCCTCAAGGAGAAGATCCACCTCCTGATCGACGGGGCGGACACGCTGGACACGGCGCTGGCCAAGCTCACCGGCTTCCAGGACCTGTTCTTCTCCCGCGACTTCCTCGAGCCCCGGCCCCTGCTGCGGGCCATGGAGCAGACCTCCGGCTCGGTCCTGCTGATCGACGAGATCGACAAGTCCGACGAGGAGTTCGAGGCCCTGCTGCTCGAGGTCCTTTCCGACTATCAGGTCACCGTGCCGGAGATCGGCACCATCGCTGCCCAGTATCCCCCCCTGGTGATCCTCACCTCCAACAACACCCGGGAGCTGGGCGACGCCCTCAAGCGCCGCTGCCTGCATCTGCACATCGACTTCCCCCCGGCCGAGCTGGAGGCGCGGATCGTCCGCACCCGCGTGCCCGACGTGTCGGACCGCCTGCTGGCCCAGCTGGTCGCCTTCATCCAGCGGGTGCGGGACGAGAACATCCGCAAGCTGCCGTCCATCAGCGAGACCATCGACTGGGCGCGGACCCTGATCCTGCTGCACGCCGACAGTCTGGACCCGGCCCTGGTCCGCTCGACCCTGAACGTGATCCTGAAGCGCCAGAGCGACATTGCCGAGATCGCGCCCAAGGTGGACGCCCTGGTGGGCGCGGCGGTCCGGGACGTGGCCGAAACGGTCTGATGGAGCGCACGCTCACCCAGTATATCCGCGCGCTTCGGGCCGCCGGGGCCGGGGTCTCCACCACCGAGGCCATTGATGCGGCCCGGACCCTGGACGTGGTGGGCTATGCGGACCGGGCGGTGATGAAGACCGCGCTCGGGGCCGTGCTCGCCAAGTCGGTGGAGGAAAAGGCGCTGCACGGGCGCCTGTTCGACCTCTATTTCCACCGGGATGCCGTGGCCGAGCCGCCGCCGCAGGACGCGGCCGACTCGCAGGACTCCTCGTCGGAGCCCGAGGGTGACGCGGACAACGACGGGGCCGATGCCGCCGACGCCTTCATGGCCCTGGCCGAGGCCCAGGATGCGGGCCGCACGGCCATGGCCCTGGAAAAGGCCGCCCAGGCCGCAGGCGCGGACGGCATCCGCTTTGCCTCCCAGGCCTCCTACTTCACCCGCCGCATGCTGGAGCAGATGGGGGTCAAGGCCCTGGAACAGCGGCTGATCGGCAAGCTGGGGGAGCACACGCCAGAGGCCGACGCCGAGGCCCAACGGATGATGGAGGCCCGCGCCGCCCTGCAGAGCCGCGCCCGCGCCGTGGTCGACCAGCGCTTCGAGATGTTCGGCCGGGCGGCCACGGAAGCCTTCCTGAACCAGATGGTCTCCGAACGCCAGATCGGGGCCCTGACCCGCACGGACATGGAGCGGATGAAGCACGTGGTCGCCCGCATGGCGAGGCGGCTCGCGGTGAAGCACGCCCGGCGGCGCAAGGTGCGGAACCGCGGCCAACTCGACCTGCGCCGGACCCTGCGGGCCAATGCCGGCCATGACGGGGTGCCCTTCGACGTGGTCTGGCGGACCAAGCGCAAGGACCGGCCGAAGATCGTGGCCGTGTGCGACGTGTCCGGCTCGGTGGCGCAGTATGTGCGCTTCCTGCTGCTGTTCCTGTTCATGCTGCGGGAGAAGGTGACGGATCTGGAGACCTTCGCCTTCTCCAATCATCTGGAGGATGTGGGACCGATGCTGCAGACGCGGGAGTTCAACGCCGCCATGGACCGCATCGTCATGCAGGTGGGCTCGGCCAGCACCGATTACGGCGTGGCGCTTCAGGACCTGGAGACGAAGTTCGGCGAGGTCATCGACCGGCGCACCACCGTGCTGATCCTGGGGGACGGGCGGTCGAACCATGCCAATCCCCGCCTCGACCTGTTCCAGCAGATCGCCGACCGGGCCAAGCGCGTGGTCTGGCTCTGTCCGGAACCGGAGGGCAGCTGGGGCACGGGGGACAGCTGCCTGCTGCAGTACCGCCCCTTCTGCACCCACCTGTCGCACTGCGCCACGGCGGGCGACATCGAGCGGGCCATCGACGACATGCTGCTGGCCTATGACTGAGCGGGCAAAAACACCAAGGACGGGGAGACGGCAATGCAGGTGAAGGACAAGGTGGTCGTGGTGACCGGTGGGGCCGACGGGATCGGGGCCGCGCTCTGCCGCCGCTTCGCCCGGGACGGGGCCCGGCACGTGGCTGTGGTGGATCGCAACGGCGAGGGGGCCGCCGCCGTGGCCGCCGGGATCGGCGGTTCGGCCTGGACGGTGGACGTGTCCGATTCCGCCGCCGTGGCCGCCATGATCGCCGGCGTCGAGGCGGCGCAGGGCCGCATCGACCTGTTGTGCTGCAATGCCGGCATCGGTGACGGGGACCCCGACCGCAACAATGCCGCCTCCTCCCCCGATGCCGTCTGGGCCCGGGCCTGGGGCGTGAACGTGATGCAGCACGTCTATGCCGCCCGCGCCGTGCTGCCGGGCATGATCGCCCGGGGCGAGGGCTATATCCTGAACACGGTGTCCGCCGCGGGCCTCCTGTCGCAGATCGGCAGCGCCGTCTATTCCACCACCAAGCACGCGGCGGTGGGCTTTGCCGAGAGCCTCGCCATCACCCACGGGGAGCAGGGGATCAAGGTCTCCATCCTCTGCCCGCAGGGGGTGGACACGGCCATGCTGCGCGCCGGCGGCGACAACCAGCCGCAGAACCTGGACGGAGTGCTGACCCCGGACCAGTGCGCGGACGCCGTGGTCGCCGGGCTGGCGGAGGAGAAGTTCCTGATCCTGCCACACCCGGTGGTGCTGTCCTACATGCAGCGCAAGACCGCCGACTATGACCGCTGGCTGGGCGGCATGCGCCGCCTGCGGGCCAAGGTGCTCGGCGGCTGAGGGGCGACGCGATCCCCTGTCAGGACGGGACATCCGGCGGGGGCACCGGCAGATCGTCCGGCCCCTCGGCCCGGTGATCATAGAGGATACGGGCCGCGTCCCCTTGCGGGTCGTCATACTGGCTGGACCGGAAGGTCCAGAAGAAGCCCGCTAGCCCCAGTCCCGCCAGCAGCAGGGAAAACGGCGCGAGGAAGACGATGATGTTCATGACCGGCCGAGCCTCCACAGGCGCAGGGCGTTCAGGCTGACCACCAGGGACGAACTAGACATGGCGATGGCCGCCACCACCGGCGAGACCAGTCCCAGCAGCGCGGCCGGTGCCGCAATGACATTGTAGAGGGCGGAGAAGCCGAAGTTCTCCAGCGCCAGTCGCCGGGCCTTGCGGGCAATGCGGATGGCGTCGGTGACGCTGTCCAGACGCTCCGTGGTGAAGACGAGATCGCTGGCGGTCTGGCTGACATCGGCGGCAAGACCCGGGGCCATGGAGGCATGGGCCTTGGCCAGTGCGGCGGCGTCATTCAGTCCGTCCCCCACCATCAGCACCCGGGCACCCCCGGCCTGCAGGGTGTCGATGGCCGCGGCCTTGGCGGCAGGATCGAGGCCGGCCCGCCAGTCATCGATCCCCACCTGACCCGCGATCCGTTCCACCGCGGCGGTCACGTCCCCGGACAGGATGGCGACCTTCAGCCCGAGGCGGCGGCACCGGGCGACGCAGGCGGCGGCATCGTCGCGCAGGTCATCGGCAAAGGTGAAGCGCACGGGGGCGGCGTCTTCCAGCCGGAACCAGAGTTCGGTCTCGCCCCCCGTGGCGCTGTCGGCCCCCACAAAGCTCGCCCGCCCCAGCCGCGCCTCGCGCCCCGCGATCCGCCCCGTGACCCCCTGCCCGGTCACCTCGCGGGCATCGTCGGCCACCGGCCCGGGCCCGGCCGCCTCGGCGAGCGCGCGGCTCAGGGGATGGCGCGAGGCGCGGGCCAGTTGCGCCGCGAGGCTCAAGGCGACGGGATCGGCCTCGGTCACAGCCGCGCGGCCATGGGTCAGGACCCCGGTCTTGTCGAACACCACGGTGTCCACCTCGGCCAGCCGCTCCAGCGCCGCGCCGGACTTGAGCAACACGCCCTTGCGGAACAGACGGCCCGAGGCGGCGATCTGCACCGCGGGCACGGCCAGGCCGAGGGCGCAGGGGCAGGTGATGATCAGGACCGCCACGGCCCGCAGAAGGGCCTCGCGGAAGCCCAGCCCCGCGATCATGGCCCCGACGAAGCCCAGGGCCGCCAGCCCGTGCACCACCGGCACATAGACCGCCGCGGCCTTGTCGGCGAGGCGCACATAGCGGCTCCTGGACTGGGCCCCGGCCTCCATCAGCCGGGCGGTCTCGGCGAGGCTGGACTCCTCCGCCGCGGCGCTGGCCCGCAACACGATCCGCCCGCCCAGGTTCAGGGCCCCGGCCGGCGCGCGCATCCCCGGCCCGACGGCCACCGGCGCGCTCTCCCCGGAGACCAGGGCCAGGTCCAGCTCGGACTGCCCGGCCTCGATGACCCCATCCACGGGAGCCCGCTCCCCCGGCGCGATGGACAGGCGGTCCCCGGCCACCACCTCCCGGACGGGCACCCCCCGGGGCACGCCGTCCCGGTCCAGCACCTGGGCCGTGGGGGCCTGCAGCAGCATCAGCGACCGCGCCGCGCCCCGGGCCCGGTGGCGCAGCTGGTGGTCGAAATAGCGTCCGATCAGCAGCAGGAAGACCAGCCCGATGGCCGCATCGAAATAGGCATGTCGCCCGCCCTGGAGCGTCTCGGAAAAGCTGATGACCAGGGTCAGGACCAGGCCCAGCGAGATCGGCACGTCCATGTTGGCCTGCCCCTTGCGCAGGGAGCGGAGGGCGGAGGCAAAGAAGGTCTGCCCCGCAAAGAGGGTGCAGGGGGCGGCGATCAGGGCGCTCAGCCAGTACATGGCGGTGCGCGACCCGTCCCCCATTTCCTGGCCGAACAGGGCCGACCAGGCGGGGACGGAGAACATCATCACATTGCCGACGCCGAAACCTGCCACGCCCAGGGCCACGGCCAGCCGGCGCCCTTCGGCGTCGATGCGGCTCTCCACCTCCAGGGGATCGAAGGGCGCGCTCGGATAGCCCATGTCCTCCAGGGCCCGGACGACGGCCTGGGGATCGGCGCGACCGGCCTGCCAGTGCACGGCGAGACGTCCGGTGGTCAGGTTCAGCCGGGCGCTGTCCACCCCCGGCAGGGCCGTGATGCCCCGCTCGATCCTGGCGAGGCATCCGGCGCAGCGGGCGCCCCGGACCAGCAGTTCAAGACCTGCTCCGCCGCCCGGTTCGGCGCGGATGAAGCCGGACAGGTCGCGTCCCGCCCCGCCGGATGTGAGGTCCAGACTGGTCATGGCCAGACGAACCTCTGCTCCAGCTCGAAATCGGCACCTCCGGGGCCAGGTGCCGTCAGCTCAAGGGTCCACAGACCGGATGTCGCCGGCGTCCGGGCGGAATAGGTTCCGGCAGCGGTCTCCACAAAGGCGAGGTGCCGGGCGCCGGTCGTGGTCACCGGGCGGGACAGGGTGGCCACGGGGTGCAGGCCGGTCACCGCCCCCCCGTGGGCGTCCCGGACGGCCAGGTCCAGCACCCGCGAACGGCCGTCTCGCCGGTCAGCCAGGCGCGCCGTCCAGCCGAGCGCCCGGGCGGCGGCGCGGCGGTGGATCTCGCCGTTGAAGCCGATTCCTTCCTCATAGGGCTTGGCCGTCACCTCGCCGGGGAAGGTGGAATAGGCCCGGATGGCCATGGAGACGTCCACGGCGATCACCCCGGCGAAGAAGGCGACCACGATCAGGCCCACATGCCAGCCCTTGAGCACGAAGCCCGTTGTGACGGGCGCGGGAGGCGATGCGGGGGTCATGGGTGAGCTCCGTCTGAGACAAACATGGTCCGGGCGGTCAGGGCCCGGAGAGGGGCGTCCGGATCGTCCACGGTGGCCCTGACCTCAGCCGGGGTCAGGGCCTGACCCAGGCGATCCGCGGGAACGGTCGCCAGCAGGCGGATGCTACGCTGCTCCCCGGACGCCACGGCGACCGTCACGCCGGTGGGGTCCGGAGACAGCCCGGGGGCCTGCAGCCGAAGGAGCGGAACCCCGCCGAAGGTGACGCGGAAGCTGCGCGGCTGATAGCTGCGGTTGACCAGCTTCACCGAATAGCTGTTGCGGATCGCACCGTCGGACAGGCGCACGAACAGCGGATTGCGGTCCCGGGCCACGTGCAGCTGGTAGGGTGTCCGCTGCAGGAACCCCCAGGTCATGATGCCGCACACGGCGACCAGGGCCAGGCCGTAGAAGATGGTCCGCAGCCGGATCGGGCGATAGACGGCCTTCAGCCCCTGGGACCGCCGGGTCACGGCCTCGTCGCTGTCATAGCCGATCAGTCCGGTGGGCCGCTCGACCTTCACCATGATCTCGTCGCAGGCGTCGATGCACAGGGCGCAGTTGATGCATTCCAGTTGCGAACCGTGCCGGATGTCGATGCCCATGGGACAGGCGACCACGCAGGCGTGGCAATCGATGCAG
>DAINBM010000109.1:0-7583 GCA_036732965.1 Caulobacteraceae bacterium
TTCCGGCACATTTACGGTGATTTGCCGGCGGGTTGTTAGGGTTGACAGGGCGGGCACCGATCCAGAGGGGCTCGCCCCCCGGGAATGACGACGGGTTTTGAAAACCCGAAAGCTGGGTCATCATGCGGCAGGCAAGGCCCGTCCGGGGCCGCCCAGAGCACCGGAGCCCCGCCATGCCGACCGGAACCCTCACTCCCCGCCAGCAGCAGTGGTTCGCCGCCGTGCGCGAAGGCCTGACGGTCGAGACCGGCCGGTCGGTGGACGAGTGGGCGGAGATCGCGCGCACCTGTCCGGAGACCGCGCACCGGGCCCGGCTGGCCTGGCTGAAGGCGCACCATGGCCTGGGGCAGAACCGGGCGTCGATCGTGCTCGCCGCGGCGTTTCCCGCCGATGCCCCCTGGACGGCGGAGACCGCCAATGAGCAGGCCCTGTGGAAGGACGCCGCCGGGCGCGCCGTGCTCGACGCCGTGCGGGGGCGGGTCGACACCCTGGCCGATGTCGTGACGGGTCAGCGCAAGGGCTTCACCGCCTGGTCCCGCAACGTCCAGTTCGCGGCCCTGCGCCCGGCGAAGGGCGGGGTCCGGCTGGGGCTGGCAGTGCCCGTCGACACCGACCCGCGGCTGGTGGCACCGACCCGGGAAGGCTGGTCCGAGCGCCTGACCGGCGTGCTGGTGTTGCCGGGGCCCGACACCGTGGATGACGGTGTCGCCGCCCTGCTGCAGCAGGCCTGGGCGCGGAGCTGACCGGTGCGTCTTGAAGGACGCAACGTCCGCGTCAGACCGTCGCCCCCTCGAACCGGGTCACCGTTCGGCCGCCGACCCACACCTGGCCCGTGGCATCCTGGTCGATGAACACCCGCCCCCGGCGACCGATCACCGTCCCCTGGGACGCCACATAGGGGGCCGTCACCCGCCCCGCGGCCAGCAGGCTCTGGGCCACGGACGCGTTCAGGCTGCCGGTGACCGGATCCTCCCGCAGGGACCCGGCCTCGGCGGTGAACAGGGCGCGGACCTCGTAGGCCAGGGGCCCGCCCGGGGGATAGGCCCCCACCACGCCGAGGTCCAGCGGCTGGTCACAGCTGCGCTTCGGCTGCAGGGCCAGGACCTGGTCGGCGTCGGCCAGCCGAACCAGGATCCAGTTCGGCCCGTTGGCGGCCCAGGTGGCTTCCAGCACGGCGTCGGCGGGGATCTGCAGCACGTCGACGATCGCCGCCAGCAGTTCGGGCGCCACCGGCCCGCTGCGGATCAGGGGCGGGGCGGCGAAGGACAGGACCTCCGGGCCCTGCCTGACCTCGACCAGACCGACGCCGCACTGCTGCATCACCCGGCCCGGCGTCTTCGGTTGCCCCCCCCGGCGAAGCCAGGCATGGCAGGTGCCCAGGGTCGGATGCCCGGCAAAGGGCAGCTCCCGGTCCAGGGTGAAGATGCGGACATGGTAGTCCGCCGCCGGATCCGTCGGGGTCACCAGGAAGGTGGTCTCCGACAGGTTCAGCCACTGGGTGATGCGCTGCATCTCCCCGGTGGAGAGGCCGTCGGCGTCGAACACCACCGCCACCGGGTTGCCGGTCAGCGCGCCGTCGGCGGCGGGATCATCCGGGAACACGTCCACCAGCTGGAAGGCTTGTCCGCCCATGGGTCACTCCTTGGCCGCACCGGTCAGTGGGTGGGCTTGCCGTCGCGCTTGTAGACCTCGCCCCCCTTCATGACAAAGGCCACATGTTCCAGCACCGTCACATCGGCGGTGGGGTCGCCGCTCACCGCGATCAGGTCGGCGAAGCGGCCGGGCTGGACCGAGCCGATGTCCGCAGAATCCCCGATCAGGTCCGCGGCGTTCTGGGTGGCGGCCAGCAGGGTGTCCACCGGGGTCATGCCCGCCTTCACCATCAGGGCGAACTCCCGGGCGTTCTGGCCGTGGGGGACGAGGCCCTGGTCGGTGCCGAAGGCGATCTTCACCCCGGCCTTGTAGGACCGGTTGAGGTTGCCCTGCATCACCGGGGTCACCGCAATGGCCTTGGCCGCGGAGGTGGGGGGCAGCTTCTCCGGATGGGTCAGGGCGATGTCGTAGACCGCGCTGGCGATCAGCATGGTCGGCACCAGATAGGCCCCGTGAGCCTTGTACAGCCTGTCGGACTCCGCATCGCCGAAGGAGCCGTGCTCGATGGAGTCCACCCCCAGCGCCAGGGCGTGATTGATGGCCGAGGTGCCGTGCACATGGGCCGCGACCTTCATTTTCAGGGCATGAGCCGTCTCGACCACCGCCTTGATCTCGTCGTCGGCCATCAGCTGCAGGGACGGATCGTCGCCGATGGACAGCACCCCGCCCGACGGCATGATCTTGATCAGGTCCACCCCCCGGCGGCGATAGGCACGCACGGTGCGACGGGCCTGTTCGGCGCTGTCGATGGTCACCTCGTCCCAATGGGGGTGGGACAGTTCCGGGTCGAGGCCGTTGATCGGGTCGCCATGCCCGCCCGTCGGCCCCAGGGGTGCGCCGGCCACCCACATGCGCGGCCCGGGCACCGTCCCGGCATTGATGGCCCGCTTCAGCGCCACGACCATGTCCGTGTCGGAGCCCACATCCCGCACCGTGGTGAAGCCTGCCTCCAGCGTGGCCTTGACGTAGCGGGTCGACTTGAAGGCCGCATCGAAGGCGGTCTGGGTCACGGCCTCGCGGACCGGGTCGCCCCCGTCGAACTGGCCGGTGATGTGGACATGGCAGTCGATCAGGCCGGGCAGCACGGTGGAGGACTTCAGATCGATCACCTCCGCCCCGGCGCGGGTCACATAGCCCGCCTCGACTCCGATGATGCGGTCGTCATGGACCAGGATCGACACCTCGCTGCGCAGGGTCCTCGACGTGCCGTCGAACAGCTTGCCCGCGTGGATCACCACGTCCCTGGCCTGGGCGGGGACGGCGGACAGCAGGGCGGTCGCCGCAGCCGCGGTCAGGACCGACCGGAGGTGGAATGTCATGATGGTCAACTCCCAGAATGATGTACGGCGCAGGTTGGCGGATTTCACACCGGTCGGGAAGAGCCCGTCGTCAGCGGGCGGCAGGCTGGGCCCGGACCTCGGCATCGAGCCGCGCCAGCACGTCGGCTCGCCCGGCGAACTGGTGACGGGCCCGCGCCAGCGCGGCGGCCTGGGCCCGGGCGTCCTTCAGCACCCCATAGGAATGCACCAGCCGCACCCAGCCGTCCGGATCGTCGGGCGATGCCTGCAGCCGCGCGGCCAGCCGGTCGACCATGGCGTGGATGAAGGCGCTCTGTCCGCCTGCGGGGTCCGCGCCAGACGCCGGAGATGCCACCTGAGCCTGGGCCTGGGCTTCCGCGGCCGGGGGCGGCAGACCACCCGCCTTCTGTACCTCGTCGATCTGGGCGAGGACCGCGGCCCGGTGCGGGTCCTGCGGTGGCAGGCCGGCGGCCAGGGCGCGCCAGTCCTGCAGCCCACCGGCCACGTCTCCGTCGGCGATCCGGGCCCGGCCGGTATAGTATCGGGCGGCATCATTGGCCGGATCGATGGCCAGCGCGCGGCGGAAGGCGGCCAGGGCGTCGGGGGTGATCTTGCCCTCGGAATAGCTCATGACCGCCTCGCCATAGGCAATCTCGAAGTCCGGGGCGGTCGGTGCCAGATGCGCAGCCCGGGCAAAGGCCCGGGACGCCTCACCGGGCTCACCGGACAGGAGGTGCGCCTGGCCGAGCATGAACCAGACGCGGGGGTCGTCCGGGCTCTTCGCCGCCTGTCCCTTGAGGAGCGCCGCCAGCTCCTGCGGTGCAAGGCGGTTGGGGGACTGGTCCTTCAGGGCGTTCCACTGGGCGAGCCGCGCCTGGTAGGGCTGGTCCGGCAGGTCGGAGCGGCCCAGCAGCAGATAGAGGCCCAGCGCCGCCAGACCGATCCCCGCGCAGGTCGCCGCCAGCACCCGCCGCACGCGGGGGGAGCCGGGACGCTCCGGCGAGGGGGCGGTCTCGGCGGCGGCCAGCAGGCGGCGGGCGGCTTCGGTGCGGGCGGCAGCCAGCTCGTCCCCGGCGATCAGGCCACGGGCGGCCAGGTCGTCCAGCTCGGCCAGTTGGCGGCGATGCACGGCCACGGCCGGGGCCTCCTCCGGCGTCTGGGCCGCGCGCACGGCCGCAGCGGCGCGGGAGGTCACCACAAGCCCGGTGAGGGCGGCCACGGATGCGGCGATGAGCCAGAACCAGATCATGGCCGGGGATTAGCGGGTTTGCGCCCCGTTGCGAAGCCGTCCGGTCAAATTTGGCCGGGCGGGACGCGGAAGGGCTAGGCCGCCTGGGCGCTGGCGCTGCGGCGGCGGATGATGTCGGCGGCCTTGGGGTCGCGCACCTGGGCGACGAAGCGGGCGGCGATCTCCAGATAGGCCCGCACCCGCTCCACCGGCGGACCGCTCCGACCGGCATCGGTCATCAGGCGCTCGAGCAGGTCCTCGGTATAGTAGTCCAGACGCTCGTCCAGCGCCTCCATCACCTTGACGCGAAAGGAGCCGTACCCCCCGGCCGGGGCGCTGGAGCGGACCCCGTCCATGAAGGCCAGCAGCCCGTCAGCCTTGAACACGGCCGCCGCGTTCGGATCTTCCACCAGCTTGGCCGGTGCGCGCAGGCTCTTGCCGCCAAAGGGCTTGGTCGCCAGGGGCAGGGCCTGGGCAACGGCGGGCTCCACCTCCTTCAGGCGGGCCTCGACGCCGGCCGCCAGGTTGCGCTTCATCTCGAAGATGCGCTTGCCCCAGCCCGTGTCCCGGCTGAGCTTGAACCACTGCTCGAATTCGCCGATTTCCTGCACGGCAATGGCGATGGCCGCGGCGGCGGTGCGTCCGGCCTCCGGGCCCTGCACGGGATCGAAGCGCTTCAGGGCATCGATCCGGGCTCCCACGTCGGCCATGATCCGCTCCCCGAAGGGGGCCAGTTCCGACACGGCCACGAAGCCGTCGCTGGGGTGGTCCATCACTGCCGAGATCAGCCGCAGGATCTGCCACGGTTCCTGCAACTGGGCCGACACGATCTCCATCATCAGAAGCCCGCCGTCATCGCAGATCACCGCTGCATCCTTGAAGGCCAGACGGACACTGGCGATGCTGTCGCCGTTGAGATTGCGCAGCCAGCCATCCAGCCGCGGGATCACCCCGCGCAGGGACGGTGCCAGCCTCAGGAGCTGGGACAGCTGGAGGACCCCACCCGGCAGGTTGGCCACGAGGGCCGCGGCATTCGGCGCCGCCCCCGTTGCGAGGGTCTCCGCGGCCGCACTGCAGAGTTCGTCGAACACCACATAGCTGTCATGGCTGCTGGCATCGGAGGAGACGGCATCCACCGCCCGATCCAGCAACGGCCCGTGCAGCGCCTTCATGTCCCGCCAGAGCACCTTCAGCGTGTCCGGCGGATACTGCAGGGTCGGCAACAGCCGGGGTCGCCGCACGAAGGGGGCCATCACCGGGGCGAACACCACCGACTGGGTGCGGCGGATCCGGCGCTCCCGGGCGATCATGTCGCAAAGGGCTTCCGTGGACGCATTGTAGGCGCCGCCGGAACTCATCAGGGCCTGTTCGAGACTGCGCACGACACTGTCGGACGCCCGCTCGATGAGCTGGCGGACCATTTCGAGTTTGGCCTGTGCCTTGGCGGACATCCGTGATTGATCCCCGGCCCTTGCGGACCCCGCGCTCCGTCGATCCCGCATCATGACCGGACGAGGTTAAGGCTTCGCGAATGCCAATTCACCAAGACGGGACAGACCCGATCACGCGCCCGCCCGGTTCAGGCCTCGGTCCGCGGCAGCTCGATCTCCACTTCCAGCCCGCCCAGGGCGCTTTCGCCCAGCCTCACGGTCCCGCCATAGGCCCGGGCGAGGTCGTGGACGATGGCCAGACCGAGACCCGAGCCCGGGGCGTCCTCGTCCATCCGGACCCCGCGCCGCAGGGCCGCTTCCCGTTGCTCGACCGGCAGGCCGGGGCCGTCATCGCCGATCCGCAGCCGGAAGCGTCGTCCCTCCAGCGTCTCGACCCGGGCCACGACGGCCGTCTTCGACCACTTGCACGCGTTCTCCAGGACATTGCCGACCATCTCCAGCAGGTCCTGCCGCTCCCCGGCAAAGCTCAGCTCCGGGTCACCCGGATCGATGTCGAGATCCTTGGTGCGATAGACCTTCTCCAGCAGACGGGTGAGCTCCTCCATCACCGGCGCCACGGGTGTGCGTTCCCCCAGCGTCTGGCTGCGGGCGGCGGCGCGGGCGCGGCGCAGATGGTGCTCCACATGGCCCCGCATGGCTGTCGCCTGGCGGGTGACCAGATCGGCCAGCCCCCCCGGTTGCTGCTCGGCCTCCATCAGCAAGGCCGAGATCGGCGTCTTCAGGGCGTGGGCCAGATTGCCCACATGGGTGCGCTGGCGCTCCACCACCTCGCGGTTGTGGAGGATCAGGGCGTTCAACTCATCGGCCAGGGGCTGAAGCTCGTCCGGATAGGGGCCCATCAGGGCCTCGCCCCGCCCCTCCCGCACCCCCGCCAGGTCCCGGCGCATGGCGAACAGGGGGGCAAGGCCGTACCGGACCTGGATCACCACCGCCGCCACCAGGCCAAGGCCCAGCAACAGCAGTGCCGCCGCCGTGGTCAGAGCGAAGCGACGGGCATCGGCATCGATCTCGCCCCGGTCCTGGGCGGTCAGAAACACCACCGGCCGGGCCCGGCCCGACAGGATCCGCTGCATGGCCGTGATCCGCAGATGCTGGTCATGGGGCCCGATGCCATCATAGGTCACCCGTCCCGCGGGCCGATCGCGCAGGTCCTTGAGCAGGCCGGGCCGGATCGGCAGGGTCTCCACGTCCCACATGGACCGGGACAGGACCAGGGCGCGCAGCTGGTCCCCGGGCCCGATGTCCGCCAGCTCCCAGTACTTGCCGGAATAGGCCCGGGTCGCGCGCACATCGGTGATGGCGGGGGCGAAGACCTCGCCCCCCGGCCCCACCGACGTGCCGGCATAGAGATCGTCGGCATCCTCGGCCAGGCTCTCGTCCAGCCGCACCACGGCGGCGTGATTGAAAGACGCGGTCAGACCGCCCCCCGCCACCACCAGCAGAACAAGGCACCAGGCCGATGCCGCCAGCACCAGCCGTCCGACCAGGGAGCCGCCCAGCCGGGGGAACCGCGACAGCACGCTCATGTCGGGATCGACACGGGCGGTTCGCGCCTCCGCACACCACCCGTCACGCCGCCCCCACCGGCATCAGCCGATAGCCGAGGCCGCGCACCGTCTCGATGCGCTCGGCCCCCACCTTCTTGCGCAGGCGGCCGATGAACACCTCGATCGTGTTGGAGTCGCGATCGAAGTCCTGGTCATAGAGATGTTCCACCAGCTCGGTCCGGCTGATCACCCGGTCACCGTGCATCATCATGTAGTGCAGCATCCGGTATTCCAGAGAGGTCAGGCGCAGGGGCTCCCCGTTCACCGTGGCCCGGGCCGCCTTGGGATCGAGGCGCAGGTCGCCGCAGCTGAGCTGGGGCTGGGCATGGCCCGCTGCCCGGCGCAGCAGGGCCCGCAGCCGGGCCAGCAGCTCCTCGGTATGGAACGGCTTGGTCAGATAGTCATC
>DAINBM010000110.1:0-7581 GCA_036732965.1 Caulobacteraceae bacterium
TGGCCCGGCAGATCCGTCTGGATGCCGAGGCGATCCTGGCCGCCAACCGGGCCGATCTCGCCGCTGCGGCCCCACGCCTGACCGGGCCGGAGCTGGACCGCCTGGCCCTGGACCCGGCCCGGCTGGATGCGCTGGCGGCCGGCGTCGAGGCGGTGGCAGATATTCCCGATCCGGTCGGGCAGGAGACGGCGCGCTGGCACCGTCCCAACGGCCTCGACTTCGCCCGGGTCCGCACCCCCATCGGCGTGATCGCCGTGATCTATGAGAGCCGTCCCAACGTGACGGCGGATGCGGCGGCCCTGACCCTGCGATCCGGCAACGCCGTGATCCTGCGGGGCGGTTCCGAGTGCCTGCAGACCAGCCTCGCGCTGCATGTGGCCATAGTCCGGGCGCTGGAGCGTGTCGGCCTTCCGGCGGCCACGGTGTCGATGGTTCCGACCGCGGATCGCGATGCCGTCGGCCTGTTGCTGACGGGACTTGGCGGGACGGTCGACCTGTTGATCCCCCGCGGGGGCAAGAGCCTCGTGGCCCGGGTGCAGTCCGAGGCGCGGGTGGCGGTGCTCGGCCATCTGGAGGGGATCAACCATGTCTATGTCCACGCGGACGCCGATCCGGACATCGCCCGTCGGGTGGTCCTGAACAGCAAGATGCGCCGGGTGTCGGTGTGCGGTGCCGCGGAAACCCTGCTGATCGATGCCCGCGTGGCGCCCGCGCTGTTGCCGCTCATCAGCGCGGACCTGTCGGCGGCCGGCTGCGAGATCCGCGGCGACGGGCGGGCGAGGGCGCTGTTGCCCGACATGGTGCCGGCCGTCGAGGCCGACTGGACGACCGAATACCTGGCGCCGATCCTCTCCGTGCGGGTGGTGGATGGCCTGGACGCCGCCGTGGCCCACATCGCCACCTATGGCTCCGGCCACACCGACAGCATCATCACCCAGGATGCAGCTGCGGCGGAGCGCTTCACCTCCCGGGTGGATTCGGCCATCGTGCTGGTGAATGCCTCGACCCAGTTCGCCGATGGCGGCGAGTTCGGCTTCGGTGCCGAGATCGGGATCGCCACGGACCGGTTGCATGCCCGCGGCCCGGTGGGGGCCGAACAGCTGACCAGCTTCAAGTATGTGGTCCGGGGCACCGGCCAGACCCGGCCCTAATCGTCACACCGGGCCGACCAGCGGCTCGAAGGTCAGTCGACGTCAAGCTCCGATGGCCGGGCATGAGCGCTGTTGGACCCGCTGAGGAATTTCTTCACGTTGCGCGCGGCCTGGCGGATCCGGTGCTCGTTCTCGACGAGGCCGATCCGCACGAAGCCTTCCCCATATTCACCAAAGCCCACGCCGGGGGCCACGGCCACACCGGCCTCCTCCATCAGGCGCTTGGCGAACAGCAGCGAGCCGCCGTCCCGGTGCATCTCCGGGATCGGGGCCCAGGCGAACATCGAGGCCGGGGGGGCGGGAATGTCCCAGCCCGCCTGCTTCATGGACTTCACCAGGGTGTCGCGACGGCCCTTGTAGATGGCGCGGATGTCGTCGACGCAGTCCTGCGGGCCGTTCAGGGCCGCAGCCGCGGCCACCTGTATCGGCGTGAAGGCCCCGTAGTCGAGATAGGACTTCACCCGGGCCAGCGCGGCGCACATCCGGGCATTGCCCACCACCATCCCCACGCGCCAGCCCGCCATGGCATAGGTCTTGGACAGGCTGTTGACCTCAACGGCGAGATCCTTGGCGCCGTCCACCTGCAGGATCGAGGGCGGCGGGTTGTTGTCGAAATAGATCTCCGAATAGGCCACGTCGGACAGGATCAGCAGGTCGTGCTTCTGGGCCAGCTTCACCGCCTCGCGGTAGAAGTCGAGGTCCACCCACTGGGCCGTGGGGTTGGAGGGGTAGGAGACGATCAGCACCGACGGCGGCGGGGCGGAATGCTTCACCGCCCGGCTGACGCCCGCGAGATACTCCTCCGGCGACAGGGCCGGCACGTGGCGGATCACGCCGCCGGCGATGATGAAGCCATAGGCATGGATCGGATAGGCCGGGTTCGGGCAGATGATCACGTCGCCGGGGGAGGTGAGGGCCTGGGCCAGGTTGGCAAAGCCCTCCTTCGACCCAAGGGTTGCCACCACCTCGGTGTCCGGGTTCAGCTTCACCCCGAAGCGCTTGTCGTAATAGTTGGCCATGGCCCGGCGCAGGCCGGGAATGCCCTTGGAGGCGGAGTAGCGACCGGCCTTGGGGTCCCGCGCGGTCTCGATCAGCTTGTCGACGATGTGCCTGGGCGTCGGCATGTCCGGATTGCCCATGCCGAAGTCGATGATGTCCATGCCTTCGGCCCGGAGTTTGGCCTTGAGCTTGTTCACCTCCTCGAAGACGTAGGGCGGCAGGCGCCGGATCTTGTGGAATTCCTGTTGCTGGCTGAAGGACACGGGCGTCAGTTCCGGGCTATGGCTTCGTGATGGCGAATGACTTCCTGGACGATGAAGGCCAGGAACTTCTCGGCGAAGGCGGGGTCGAGATGCGCGCCTTCCGCCAGGGTCCGCAGGCGGGCGATCTGCTGGGCCTCCCGCGCCGGATCCGCGGGGGGAAGGGCAAACCGTGCCTTCAGTTGTCCCACCTTCTGGGTGCACTTGAACCGTTCAGCCAGGAGGTGGATCAGGGCTGCGTCGATGTTGTCGATACTGCCACGCAGGGCGTCGAGCTCGCCCCGCCAAGGGGGGGCGTCGGTCTGGATCGGAGCGGGGTCTGACGGCATGGTTCGGTCCTGGGAGGGTCTTTCGGGGCGGGGCTCAGACCAGTCGCGGCGGGTAGCCGGACTTGCGCAGCATCTCGATCACGTCGCGGGTGTGCTGGGCGTCGCGGGTCTCGATCTGGATGTCGAATTCCGCCCCCTTGGCCGGCACATCCAGGGCCAACCGGTTGTGGTCGAAGCTGATGATGTTGCCCCCGGCATCGCCAATCAGGTTGGCGATCATGGCGAGGAGGCCCGGCCGGTCGTCGCCGGCGAGACGCACCGTGACGATCCGCTGTTCCCTGACCAGTTCCCGGGTCAGGACCGAGGCCAAGAGACGGCTGTCGATATTGCCGCCGCACAGGATCAGGCCCACCTTCTGGCCGCGGAAGATCTCCGGATGTGAGAGCAGCGCGGCCAGCGACGCGGCACCCGCGCCTTCGGCCACGGTCTTTTCCACATTGCAGTAGAGGGCGATGGCGGACTCGAAGTCCGCCTCCTCGATGAGCAGGACGTCCTCGATCAGGGGGCGCGCTGCGGCATAGGTCAGGTCGCCCACCTGCTTGACGGCGATGCCCTCGGCGATGGTCTGGCCGCCGAGGCGCGCGGGGATGTTGCGCCAGCGGGCGGTGAAGGACGGGTACATGGCCGGCTCCACCCCGAAGATGCGGATGTCCGGCCGGACCGTCTTGGCCGCCATGGCCATGCCCGCGATCAGGCCGCCCCCGCCGATGGGGATCGGCAGGATGTCGAGGTCCGGCACGTCCTCGAGCATCTCCAGCGCCACCGTCCCCTGGCCGGCCATCACATCGAGGTCGTTGAAGGGGTGGACGAAGGTCAGTTCCTTCTCCAGGCACAGGGCCTGGGCGAAGGCATTGGCGTCGTCATAGCTGTCCCCCTCCAGGATCACCTCGGCCCCGAAGTTGCGGGTGTGCTGGATCTTCACCATGGGCGTGCCGCGCGGCATGACGATGGTGGTGGGAACGCCGAGACGCGCCCCGTGATAGGCGAGGCCCTGGGCGTGGTTGCCGGCGCTGGCGGCAATGACGCCCTTCCGGCGCTGGGCGTCATCCAGCAGCAGCAGCTTGTTCAGCGCGCCGCGCTCCTTGAAGGCGGCGGTGAACTGCAGGTTCTCGAACTTCACCCAGACCTCCGCGCCGGTGATCTCGGACAGGGTCCGGGAATGGCGCATCGGGGTGCGTTCGATCTGGCCCTTCAACCGCCCGGCCGCGGCGACGATGTCGTCAAAGCGCAGATTGGGCTGGCGGGTCATGGGGCGGGTGGTCATCGGGGAGTCGGTGGTGGACATGGTCTGGAAGTCTCGCAGATACGGGTGGCGATGGGGGCGCGGTTCATGATGTCCCCTGAGCGTCCCGGTCCGACTTGACCGGTCATGGACGCGCTCAGGGGCGAGGAATTCGCGCGCCGCCCGCGCCCGTCGCCGAAAGCGCAAACGCCGTCGTCCGCGCGGCAAAGGCGCGGGCCATGGGGTCTGCGGCGGCGAGGATCGACGTCATGGCTACTCTTTGCGGCAAAGCCGGGGTGAAAACAACCCTTTGCGGTGGTCATACTCCGCTGGATCGGCAAAGAAATTGCTTACGGGAGCGGCGCCGGGACGCCCGGAACAGGTTCCGGTCCGGATTATTTCGGGATTGCACGCGCCGCGCTTGTTTTCCTGCCGGAGTAATGCGCCAATTCCGCTGTTGCAGTCGGGGTGTTGCGTGATGAGCCTATGGGGCAGGTAGTCAATCGCGAAGGCGCAGGGGCGGAGGGCGACGCCGCGGACCGGGCCTTCTTCGGTCACCCCCGCGGCCTTCTCTATCTGGTCGCCATGGAGGGGTTCGAGCGCTTCTCCTATTACGGCATGCAGGCCCTGCTGGTGCTTTACATGACCGGTCGGCTGTTCAAGCCCGGCGTGATCGACCATGTGATCGGCTTTGCCCCGTTCCGGGCGGCCCTCGAGTCCGTCTTCGGGCCCATGACCCTCCAGGCGCTCGCCCTGCAGATCTTCGGACTGTACGGCGGTCTGGTGTTTCTGCTGCCGGTGGTGGGGGGCTATGTGGGTGACCAGTGGCTGGGACGCCGGCGCACCGTGATCCTGGGCCTCGTCGTCATGGCTGTGGGTCACGTCCTGATGGCCTTCGAACAGACCTTCCTGTTCGCCCTCGCCACGCTGCTGACGGGCAGTGGCCTCTTGAAGGGCAATGTGGCAGCCCAGGTCGGCGGGCTCTATGCGGCCGATGACAGTCGCAGGGACCAGGGCTTCTCGATCTTTCTGATGTCGTCCAACACCGGCGCGGTCCTGTCGCCGCTGGTGTGCGGCACGCTGGGGGAGTTGTACGGCTGGCACTACGGATTCGGCTCTGCCGCGGTGGTGGTGGTGATCGGCCTCGTCATCTACCTCGCCACCCAGCACCGCCTGCCGGCGGACCCGCCGATCCAGCGGACCCGGGCGGTGGTGGCGCTGGAGCCGGGGGATGGTGCGCGGCTGGTCATACTGCTGATGATTGTCGCCACCTCCTCCCTGTTCTGGGTCGCCCAGTCGCAGATCTGGAACGCCTATCCGGTCTGGGTGCGGGACCGGGTGGACCGGCACATGTTCGGCCTGGTGGCACCGGTCACCTGGTTCCAGTCGGTGGACAGTCTCGGCACGGTCCTCTTCGGCCCGGTCGTGGTCTCGATCTGGGCCCGGCAGCAGCGCCGGGGGACCGAACCCCCGGACGTGACCAAGATCGTCTGGGGCACCCTTGGCTTCGCCGCCTCGGAGCTGCTTCTGGCGGCCGGTGAACTGGCGTCGGGCGGTCGGCCGGTGGGCGTTCTGTGGGCGCTGAGCTTCCACATGCTGTCGGCCATCGGCTGGCTCTATGCCGTGCCGGTGATCGTGGCCCTCGTGGCCCGGGCTGCGCCGCGAGGGATCAAGGCGACGGCGATTTCGGCCTACTACTTCGCGATCTTCATCGGATCCACGGTCAGCGGCTCGCTCGGCAAGGTCTTCGGCGTGTGGCCCCACTGGCAGTTCTGGGCCCTGCACGCCGGCTTTGCGGTGGCCTGCGGCCTGATCTTCGCCGCCATGGCCGTGCCGATGAACCGGTTGCTCGCGCGGACGGCAACGGTTCCATCGCCTTGACGGGGTTCCGGCCCCGAGCGCACCATCGCTGCAACACGGAACGGACAAGGGACGGGGAACGGCATGTCGGCGACCTATGACACGATCATCCGCAGGGGGCAGATCGTCGACGGCACGGGCGCGCCCGGCTTCGAGGGGGACGTGGCCCTGAAGGACGGCCGGATCGCCGCCGTGGGCAAGGTCGACGGGCAGGGGGTCGAGGAGATCGATGCCCGCGGCCTCATCGTCACGCCCGGGTTCGTGGACGTTCACACCCATTATGACGGTCAGGCCACCTGGGACAGCCGTCTGCAGCCTTCGTCCCTGCACGGGGTGACCACGGCGGTCATGGGCAATTGCGGGGTCGGTTTCGCTCCCTGCCGGCCCGATGACCACGCCCGGCTGATCCGCCTGATGGAAGGGGTGGAGGATATACCGTTCCCCGTGCTGGAGGAGGGGCTGCCCTGGAACTGGCGCAGTTTCCCGGACTATCTCGACGCCCTGTCGACCCGGTCCTTCGACATCGACATCGGGGCCCAGCTGCCCCACGCGGCCGTCCGGGTGTTCGTCATGGGGGAGCGGGGAGCCAACCGGGAGACCGCAACCGATGCGGACATCGCCGCCATGTCGCAGATCGCCGAGGACGCCATGTGGGCCGGGGCCCTGGGGTTTTCCACCTCCCGGACCCTCAACCACCGCACCAGCGATGGACAACCCACCCCGACCCTGACCGCGGCCGAGGCGGAGCTGGCCGGGATCGCGGCGGGCCTTCGGCGGGCAGGCCGGGGCGTGCTGCAGGTCGTGTCCGATTTCGTCGATCCCGAGGCGGAGTTCGACATGCTGGCGCGCCTCGTCCGTCAGTCCGGCCGTCCCCTGTCCTTCAGCCTGGTCCAGAGCGGCCGGGCCCCGGACGGCTGGCGGCGGCTGCTGGCCCGGCTGGAGGCGGCGGTGGACGAGGGCCTGCCGATGAAGGCCCAGGTCTGCGGGCGGCCCGTCGGCCTGCTGCTGGGGCTGGAGCTGACCCTCAATCCGTTCAGCTATCATCCGTCCTTCGCCGCCCTGGCCGGAAAGAGCCTGGCCGAACGGGTAGAGGCCCTGCGCGATCCCGATGTCCGTCGCCAGTTGCTCGCCGAGGAGGCCGTCTGGGCCAGTCCCTTTGCCCGGGACACCTTCGGCAACTGGTCGGCCATGTATCCCCTGCGGGAGGGCTTCGACTACGAGCCCACCCCGGACCAGAGCCTGGCCGCCGAAGCGGCGCGCCGGGGCGTGTCGCCGCTCGAAGCCGCACTGGATGCCATGCTGGAAAATGACGGCCGAGGCATGATTTATCTGCCCTTCCTCAACTATGCCGACGGGTCCCTCGACCCGTCCTTCGAGATGATGGGGCATCGGGACACGGCCCCGGGTCTTTCCGACGGCGGGGCCCATGTGGGGATGATCTGTGACGGCAGCTTCCCGACCTCGAACCTCACCCACTGGACGCGGGACCGGGCCCGGGGCCCGCGGTTTGCGCTCGAGACGGTGGTGAAGATGCAGACCAGCACCACGGCGGCGCTGGCCGGGCTGGCGGACCGGGGGCGGATCGCCGTCGGTCTGCGGGCCGACCTGAACCTGATCGACTATGACCGGCTGAGCCTCGACCGACCGACGGTGAGCTATGACCTGCCCGCCGGGGGGCGGCGTCTGACCCAGACGGCCCGGGGCTATCGCGCGACCCTGGTGGCGGGGGAGGTCACCTATCGGGACGGGGTTCCGACCGG
>DAINBM010000111.1:0-7492 GCA_036732965.1 Caulobacteraceae bacterium
CCTGATCGAACAGGCCCTGCCCTCCATGAAGGCGAGCTATACCGACGTCGGCGCGACTGCGAGCGTCTTTCCCTACGATCCCATCTGAGGACCCGGACCCATGCAACTCATCAGCCAGACCGCGGTCACCAGCGGGCCTGCGACCCCGCGCCACGCGCCGGTCTATCCGGTGCCCACCGACATCGCGCTGGAGAACCCCCTCACCTTCCAGCACGGCCCGCCCTATGACGCGTTTGCCCGCCTGCGGACCACATCGCCGGTGGCGTGGCTGAACACCCCGTCGGACAATTCGGGCTTCTGGGCCCTGACCCGGTTCGACGACGTGTCGCGCGCAAATGCCGATCCGGAGACCTTCTCGTCGCAGCGGGGCGGGATCCTCCTGTCCTCCGGTGCGCCGGAAACCCGGCACCCCCTGCTGTTCCGCGCCTCGCTGGATGCCATGATCAACATGGACCAGCCCTGGCACCTGAACCTGCGACGGGAGCACATGCCCTTCTTCACACCCGCCTATGTGAACCGGCTGAAGGAACGGGTGGGGCACGAGATCACCGCCCTGATCGACGCCATGGCCCCGATGGGCGAATGCGATCTGGTGGAGCAGGTGTCCTCGCGCCTGCCCCTATTCACCCTGTGCGAGATCCTCGGCGTTCCCGTGGAAGATCGACCCAAGTTCCTGAAGTGGATGCACTATCTGGAAATGGCCGGAAACCTGGCGGCGGACCGCAGCAAGGGCGAGCTGGCCCTCACTCCGGAACTGATGATGTTCATCCAGGAGTTCAACACCAATGTGGAGGCCATGTTCGAATATGGCCGCGACATCCTGCACAAGCGCCGCCAGGACCCGCAGCCGGACCTTCTGTCCGCCATTGCCCGGGCCCAGCTGGACGGGGAGTTCCTGGCCGACGAGTATCTCGACGGCTCGTGGCTGCTGATCGTGTTCGCGGGCAATGACACCACCCGCAACACCATCTCCGGCTCGGTGAAGCTGATGACGGAATTCCCGGACCAGAAGGCCCGGCTGGCGGCGGACCGCAGCCTGCTGCCCAATGCGGTGAACGAGTTCATCCGCATGGTCAGCCCGGTGATCTACATGCGCCGCACCGCCACCCGGGACGTGGAGATCGGCGGTCAGCGCATCGCCGAGGGCGAGAAGCTCGCCATGTACTACGGGGCCGCCAACCGCGACCCGTCGGTGTTCGCCGATCCCGACCGTCTGGACATCACCCGGGACAATGCCGACAAGCACCTGGCCTTCGGCTTCGGTCCCCATGTGTGCATCGGCAAGCGGGTCGCCCAGATGCAGCTGGAAGCGGTGTGGGAGCAGTTCCTGACCCGCCTGCCGGACATGGACTATGCGGGCGGCATCGACGTGGCGCCGAACAACTTCGTCTATGCGATCCGCAAGCTGCCGGTCCGCTTCACCCCGACGGCCAAGGCCGGCTGATGGCGGCGGGTCGCTATCAGTTCGCGTCGGACAACACGTCCGGCGCGGCCCCGGAGGCGCTGGAGGCCCTCGTCGCGTTCAACGGCGGATCCGCCTCGGGCTACGGGACGGACCACGTGTCGCAGCAGGCGGCGGAGGCGGTGCGGGCCTTTCTGGATGCGGATGTGGACGTCCGCTTCCTGGGCTCCGGCACGGCGGCCAATGCCATCTGCCTTGCCACCCTGTGCCGCCCGTTCGAGGCAGTGCTGGCGCATGAACATGCCCATGTCTGCACCGACGAGACCGGCGCGCCGGGACTGTTCGGTCACGGCCTCGGCCTGATCCATCTGCAGGGCCCGTCCGGCAAGATCGATCCGGCGTCCCTGGCCGGTGCCCTGACCCTGCCCGATGCCAGCTATCGCCAGTCCCCGGCGGCCCTGTCCCTGACCAATGCCACCGAATACGGGACAGTCTACACGCCGGACGAGATCAAGGCCCTCACCGCCCAGGCCCGGGCGGCGGGCCTGCCGGTCCATCTGGACGGGGCGCGGCTGGCCAATGCCCTGGCGGCGGGCTTTCCGCCCACGGCGCTGAAGGATCTCGGCCTCGACATGCTGGTGATCGGCGGCACCAAGAACGGCATGACACCCACCGAGGCCCTGGTGCTGTTCAATCCCGACCTGTCACGCCGCTTCGACGCCCGTCTGAAGCAGATGGGACAGTTGCCGTCCAAGGGGCGGTTCTATTCGGCGCCCTGGATCGGCATGCTGCGCGACGGGGCCTTCCTGCGCCACGCCGCCCACGCCAATGAGATGGCGCAGAGGCTGGCGGCGGGCATGCCCTTCCCGCTGCGGCATCCCGTGGATGCCAACGGCCTGTTCGTGGAGATGGATGACGCCGCCCATCAGCGGCTGACGGCGGAGGGCTGGTTCGTCTATCGGTTCACCGACGGCTCGATCCGGTTCATGTGCAGCTGGGCCACCACGGAGGCGGATGTGGACGCCCTGCTCGACAGCCTGCGAAGGATCGCCTAACCCTGCAGTCCATGACCCCCGTATCCCCCACGACGCTGTCCCACGCGGCCATGACCCAGGTGGCGGCAACCCGTGCGGACTGGACGGACGGGGCGGCACTGGCCCTGTTCCTGGCGGTGTGGATCGGCTATCCGTGGGTGGTCCACCGCCTGGGCCTGCGCCGGGGGGCGGTCTATCTCGACATGACGGTGATCCGCACCTTCTGGATGCGGGAAATGGTGCGGCGTCCGGACCGGCGGCTGCTGGACGGCCAGTTGCTGGGCCACACCCTCAACACGGCCACCTTCTTCTCGTCCACCAACCTGATCCTGATCGCGGCCGTGGCCGGGGCCCTGTTCGGCGGAGAGCGGATCTATCGCGCGGTGCTGGACGTGCCGCTCCTGTCCCACGGTCCGCGCATTCTCTTCGAGTTCAAGATGATCCTGGTCCTGACCACCCTGGCGGGGGGCCTGCTGGACTTCGTCTGGGCCATTCGCCAGCTGGGCTATTGCCTCGCCTTGACCGGAGCGGCCCCGAACGAGGGCCCGGCGGCGGCGATGGAGGCCTATGCCGACGCTGCAGCCAGGATCTTCGACCGGACGCTCCGCGCCTACAATTCCGGTGTCCGGGCCTATTATTTCGCGCTCGCCGCCTCGGCCTGGCTGGTCAGCCCTCTGGCCTTCGTCGCCGGAACCCTGGGGGCCGCCGGCCTGCTGATGGGCCGGCAGCTGGCCTCTCCCACCGCCCGGGCGATCCAGAGCGCCCGGACCGCGATCGAACAGGTGCAGGCGGCCGGCGATCAGGTGTCGGCCGAGACCCCAACCCCGATCGGACAGGTCACGCCGGTCCCGCCGATCCCGCAATAGCCATCCGGGTTCTTCGCCAGATACTGCTGATGGTAGGCCTCGGCATAGAAGAAGGCCGGGGCCGGGACGATCTCGCTGGTGATGGTGCCGAGTCCGCGGGCCGACAGGGCCCCCTGGAAGGCCTCCCGGGACGCCGTCGCCGCCACTGCCTGTTCGTCGGACAGGGTATAGATGCCCGACCGGTACTGGGTGCCGATGTCGTTGCCCTGGCGCATCCCCTGGGTCGGATCGTGATTTTCCCAGAAGGTCTTCAGCAGGGCGGCGTAGGAGATCCGAGCCGGGTCGAACACCACCAGCACCGCCTCGGTATGGCCGGTCCGGCCCGTGCAGACCTCCTCATAGGTCGGATTGGGGGTCAGGCCGTTGATATAGCCCACGGCCGTCGACCACACGCCGGGCAGCTTCCAGAACACCCGCTCCACGCCCCAGAAGCAGCCCATGGCGAAGATGGCGGTCTCGAGCCCCTCGGGCCAGGGCCCCTGCAGCGGGTGTCCGTTGACGAAGTGGGTCGTGGCCGTCGGAAGGGCTGCAGCGCGCCCCGGCAGGGCTTCACCGGGACCGGGCAGACTGAGGGACTTGCGGAACAACATGCGACGACCTCCGAACAGGCGCTGACGACAGACCCTTAGATAGGGTGGATTGGCCGCCGTGCAAAAAGGACGACGCCAAAGCTTGCCCGCGGGCCCGACATCAGTATATTCCCCGCTCCTCCGGCGGAACAGTCAACCTCGCCGGGTCCAGTGGTTCGCCCTTCCGCCCGGTTCCGGGTTTGGGCGGACACGAAAGTGCTGGTGCGGTGGCCGAGTGGTTGAAGGCGCACGCTTGGAAAGCGTGTTTAGGTGAAAGCCTAACGTGGGTTCGAATCCCACTCGCACCGCCACACTGTCACGCCGATTTTTTCCCTTGAAAACAAACCTTTGGAACTTCGTGTTGTTCCAACGGGTTACGCGCATCGGGAGACGGATGCGGCGTCTCCGAACGGCCCAAGAGTTCGCAAATCGGCCGCGTTTCAAGCGCCCGTCTCCGGGAGACTCGGCCACGGTTCGGTTTCGGCAATTTGCGGGATTTTCGCTGTCATTCCCTGATCCGCGCTGCGCGACGGGCGGAAGAGCGCGGAAATATCAGGGGCGCAGCCTCGCAAACCCCTACGAGACAAAGACTTTCAGGCGGATGTGCGCGGAAATTCCCTATGCGAATAACAGGGAATTCAAAGGCCCATAACAGGGAAATAAATTTGCTAGAAGATTGCACCCTTGCTCAGTTCAAGTTCCCCGACGCTTCCGCAATCGGCCCCAGCGCATCCGGCGTGTCGGAAAGGCACACCGTTTCCTGATAGAGCGGACGCCAGGCCTTGGCGGCTTCAAAGGCCGCATCGCGCTGCTCCTCGGTCAAGGCCTCACCGATCGAGCCGACGAGATACTTGGCCGTCTCCTGGTTTGTGCCCTCAGGCAGGTAATGGAAGGCCAGCAGCGCAAACTTCTGCGCCTCGAGCAGCATCGCTAGCCCCGCGCCATTTTCTGACAACAGCGAGGCCAGGCTGAGATACGCCGTGGGTTCGCCCCGTTCGGCGGCACGGGTGTACCAGTAGATCGCGAACAGCTCGCTCTTCGGCACACCGTGCCCCCGCTCGAACTGATCGCCGTAGTTGTTCTGCGCGCCGGCGAAGCCATCCGCCGAGGCTTCCGCCAGCAGGGCAACGCCTTCGGCCAGCTGCTCCGGACTGCCGCGAACCAGGCCGATCGAGCGGTTCACCTTGTCGATGCTGCCAGCGGTCGGCTCTGGAAGGTCTTCCAACACATCCCGCAGGAATGAGGCCATTCCGCCGATGAAGGCGTCTGCCGCATCGGAGAACAAGCCCCGAGCGTCGCTATGGGTCGTGATGACGTCCATTTCCATGGCGACGAACAGCTCACCTTGGAACCAGTAGCTGTAGGCCTTTCCGAAGCGCTTGGCCTCGTTGTACTCGCGGCACCGCTCGCCGAGGACAGTCATGTCCGTCCGGCTGGAGAGCCTGAAGCCTGTTCGGAACTGGCAGGAGCGGCAGGGCGTGTCCCGGTCCGTTGGACCACCGCTGTAGAGGGTCACACGGAAATCCGTGCCGAGGGCGGCACTGTGGACATAGGCCCAGCCGTCCTTGATCTCGATCTTTCCGCGATAGCCGAGGTCCTGGAGGGCCTCCGCGGCAATGGCGGGGGTAAGGCTGCAGAAGTTCGTGGATGCGGGAGTGTCAGTGTCGGTCATCTCTGAATCAGCTCAACAGGGTCATGAAGGAAAACGAGGCTAGCCGCCGGTGGCGGGGTCACCGATCGCCGGCGAACGCCTCCGAGCGTACTGCCAGGCGAGCACGAAGAAGCCCAAGGTGGCGGTCAACAAGGTGCCGGCCATCACGGACAGCCAGAGAATGGGCCTGGGTCCGGGGCCGGTGGGGATCATCAGGACCGAGGAACGCGTGTCCCCATCAACCCTGGCAGTCAGCACACCCCGGTCATTGATGTTCTGGATATCGGTTCCGGGATCGCTGGCCCCCATGCGGCGGAGATAGAGGCCCTTGAAGAGCACGAACCCCGCCTCCCCGTCCGGACCGTAGCCGGTGCCCGCGATCGTCCCGTCATTGGTGATACCGCCGAGGCGGGTCGCAAACACGGAGCCCGGCGCATCCAGCGTGGCGAAGCGCCCCTTCTCATAGGTAAAGCCGTGGATCCGTTTCGGCCCCGAGTAGGTCCCGACAACGACGCCCTTGTCGTTGATGCCGTTTGCCATCGTCATCAGCCCCTGCCGCCCCGGCCGCGCATCAGGCTCGTCCAGGGGGTGGAAGGCTCCAGAGGCATAGATGAACCCGTGAACCGTTCGCCGCTCGTCCTGATACGCCCCCACCACGTCGTCATGGCTGTTGACGGCGTTGACGATGGTGACCTTCGCACCCGGGTAATCGATCTGCCTGAAAGCGCCATTCTTCAGGATGAAGCCATGCCCAACCGTGCCGGTGCTGAACGAACCGACAATGGTGCCGCTGGCGTTGATCCCGCTTGCGGTCGTGTAGCCGGTTGCGCCCGGCGCATCGATGCGTCTGTAGGTCCCGTGGATTGCGGAAAACCCGTGCGTGCCGGTCGCGTCCACATATTGCCCAACGACGGTCCCACCGACATTGATCGCCGCCGCGAGCGTTTCCCTTGCGCCGGAGATCCCCACGGGCACGGAGCGATAGGGGTCGGCTGCGGCAGAACCGGCAGCGAACAGGCATGCCGTGAGCAACAAGGCGGGAAGTGATCGTGTCACTCACGGTCTCCGTTGAAGAGCTGACAATGTAGCGGATGAGCCCCATGGAAGCACGATGCCGCAACGCACTCGGACGCAACAAGGACCGGTTCTGTCCTGGAAAGGCGAGACCTTGTCGGTGGTTCGACTTGATGCAGCCCAGGCGTCGACCCAACTCCGGTCCCGCGGCAGTTGCATCGCCTTGACGGTTTCGGGCTCGGATCTATCGACGGCGGACATCGGTGATGTGGAACGAAATCATATGACGCCACTGCATGAACAATACGACCGTCAGGGCCTCATCGCGGAGATCCAGCGCCAGTTCCGGATCGACTGGAACGGCTACCACGGGGCCTCGCACTGGGCGCGGGTGCGTCGTCACGGCCTCAATATTGGAGCCGAGGCGGGCGCAGACCTGCTGGTGGTGGAACTCTTCGCGTTTCTGCACGACAGCCAGCGAGAAGACGAAGGCTCGGACTACCACCATGGCCGCCGTGCGGCCGACTACATCCGGTCGATCAATGGCCGGTTCTTCGACCTGCAAGCGAGCCGTCTGGCCAGGCTCTGCGAAGCCGCGACCGACCACAGCGGAGGGGCGGTTCACCCTGACCCGACCATCCAGACCTGCTGGGATGCGGACCGCCTCGACCTGGGCCGGGTCGGCATCAAACCGGACGCAAAGTACCTCTCGAGCCACGCCGCGGCCCACATCGAGCCTGCCTATGCGCTCAGCCTGAAGTGGGTCCATTCCACCTGACGCCCCAGGCCCAGCCGACAGCGGCTGACTGGGACAGAAACGGTCTCAGAACTCAGCAAGGGGCAACATCCCTCTTGCTGAATGCCGGCCTTTGGAGTGCTTTTCGGTGGCTCGGCTCGCGCTGCTGCGACCGACGAACAGCGATCATGGCCATGCGGCAATCTCCAGTCTGGACAGG
>DAINBM010000112.1:0-7477 GCA_036732965.1 Caulobacteraceae bacterium
TCTTCAGACCCGGGTTCAGGGCCACGATGCGCGGATCGGTCCACTTGGTGATCTTGCCGAGGAAGATGTCGGCCAGGATGTCGGCGTCGAGTTTCATGGTGCCCGGCTGCACGCCCGGCAGGTTCACGACGGGCAGGATGCCGCCCATGACGGCGGGGAACTGGAACAGGCCGTTCTTCACCAGGTCTTCGTCGGACATCGGCTTGTCGGTGGCACCGAAGGCCACGGTCTTGGCGAGGATCTGCTTGATGCCGCCGCCGGAACCGATGGCCTGGTAGTTCAGGCCGATGCCGGTCTGGGCGCGATAGCCTTCAGCCCACTTGGCATAGACCGGGGCCGGGAAGGTGGCGCCGGCGCCGGAAATGTCACCCGCATGGGCCACGCCCGCGAGCAGGGTCGCGCTCAGCGCAACCGCAACCGTCTTGTACATCTCATTCTCCTGTCGGATGGCGACCCCACGATCGCCAAGCTCGGCACCGGAATAGCGGCTGCCGATAGCAGTTTTGTGACGCCGGGGGCGGTCGCGCGGGGAACTTCAGGCCGCATAGAGGTCGGCGAATTGCGTGCGGAGCCGGGCCTTCTGGACCTTGCCCATCGCGTTGCGAGGGAGGGATTCAACCAGCAGGACACGTTTGGGTCGTTTGAAGCCCGCAAGTTGGTGTTGCAGGGCAGAAATAATCCCCTTTTCGGAGAGTCCGGCCCCCGGCTCGGCCACCACCACGGCGGTCACAGCCTCCCCGAAATCCGGGTGTTGCAAACCGATGACAGCGCTCTCGATAATGCCGGGAAGGGCGTCGATCGCGTCTTCCACCTCCCGGGGGTAGACATTGAAACCGCCGGTGATGATCAGGTCCTTGCCGCGGCCCACGATGGTGACATAGCCGTCCTCGCCGATCACGCCCAGGTCGCCGGTGATGAAGAATCCGTCCGCCCGGAACTCGGCGGCGGTCTTCTCCGGCTGGCGCCAGTAGCCGCGGAACACGTTCTCGCCCCGCACCTCGATCATTCCGATCTGGCCGATCGGCAGGACCGCGCCGGTCTCCGGATCGGTGATTCTGAGGTCGACGCCGGGCAGGGGCGGGCCGACGGTTCCCGCGAGTCGCGGGCCGTCGCAGGGGTTGGACGTGTTCATGTTGGTCTCGGTCATGCCGTAGCGTTCCAGGACCCGGTGACCGGTCAGGGCCTCGACCTGAGCATGGGTCGCGGCCAGCAGGGGTGCCGAGCCGGAGATCATCAGCCGCAGGTGGGCCGTGGTCTCGCGGTTGAAGCGCGGCTCCTGCACCAGACGGGTGTAGAAGGTCGGCACGCCCATCATCGTCGTCGCCCGGGGCAGGGCGTCGAGCACCGCGCCGGCCTCGAATCGGGGGAGGAAGATCATCGACCCACCAGCCAGCGCCAGGATGTTGCTCGCCACGAACAGGCCGTGGGTGTGATAGATCGGCAGGGCATGCAGCAGCACGTCATCCGCCGTGAAGCGCCAGAAATCCTTGAGCAGTCGGGCGTTGGACAGAAGGTTCCGGTGGCTCAGCATCGCCCCCTTGGATCGGCCGGTCGTGCCCGAGGTGTAGAGGATCGCCGCCAGATCGTCCGGCCCGCGGGGAACGGTCGCGAATGTTTCGGACTGGCCGGCCGCCTCGGCCAGCAGGCTGCCGGACCGACCATCCACGCCCAGCGTCAGGACACGGCAGCCGCCCCCGGCCGCCAGGCCCTCGGCCTCCGCCAGGCGGGAGGGATCGGTGACAAACACGCCCGGTGCGGCGTCACCGAGGAAATAGGCCAGTTCCGCGGCCGTGTAGGCCGTGTTCAGGGGCAGGAACACCGCCCCCGTCCGGACCACGGCCAGATACAGGGCCAGCGCCTCCGGGCTCTTCTCCACGTTCGAGGCGACCCGGTCGCCGGGGGAGACGCCCGCCTCCACCAGCACCTGGGCCAACTGCGCGGTCAGGGCGTAGAGGTCACCATAGCTCGGCCGTCGCCCGTCGTGCGTCTCCATCCACAGGCGCTCGGGTGCTGTGGTGGTCAGCGCATCGAACAGGACATTGGTCATGCGGCAGCGCAGGCCTCGAAGCCGGCCCGGAGCGCGGCCTCGTCCAGGTTGCGGCCGATGAACACCAGCCGGCTGTAGCGCGCCTCGTCCGCCTTCCAGGGCCGCTGGAAGTCCCCTTCCAGGATCATGTGCACCGCCTGGAAGACCAGCCGCCGGTCGTCGCCCGCCACCTCCATGATGCCCTTGGCCCGGAGAATGTCGGGCCCCTGGGCCTGCAGGATGTCGTTGAGCCAGCGGGTGATCTTCGCCCCGTCCAGGGGGGTGTGCAGGGTCAGGGCCACGCCCTTGATGTCGTCGTCGTGCACGTGATCGTGGTGCGCGTGGTCATGGTCATGGCCGTGATCATGGTCGTGGCCGTGGCCGTGGTCATGGTCGCAGTGTTCGTCATGCACGTGTCCGGGCTCCCCGTGCGCCGGGTTCAGGAAGTCCGGTTCCAGGGTCACGATGCGGTCGAGGTCGAAGCTGCCCCGGCCCAGGATCGCCTCCAGCGGCACGTTCGAGCGTTGGGCCCGGTGGATGGGGGCCAGGGGGTTCAGGCGGCGCAGGCGCGCCTCCACCATGCGCAGGTCGTCGGCACTGACCAGATCGGTCTTGTTCAGAACGATCTGGTCGGCAAAGGCGATCTGCTCCCGCGCTTCCCGGCTGTCGGACAGGCGCAGCAGCACGTGCTTGGCATCCACCACGGTGGTGACGCTGTCGAGCCGGGTGCGGGCGCGGACCTCCTCGTCGACGAAGAAGGTCTGGGCCACCGGGCCGGGGTCGGCGAGCCCCGTGGTCTCGACGATGATGGCGTCAAAGCCGCCCTTGCGGCGCATCAGGCCGGTGAGGATGCGGATCAGGTCGCCCCGCACCGTGCAGCAGACGCAGCCATTGTTCATCTCGAAGACTTCCTCGTCGGCATCCACCACGAGGTCATTGTCGATGCCCACCTCGCCGAACTCGTTGACGATCACCGCGTACTTCCTGCCGTGGTTCTCGGTGAGGATGCGGTTGAGGAGGGTGGTCTTGCCGGCGCCGAGATAGCCGGTGAGCACGGTCACGGGAACGAGGTCGGTCATGGGATCCTGCGGCACCCCGACGGGTGCGAATGAGGGAGACGGTCGCAAATATGTAGGACGCGGCGACGGCCTTAGGAAGCGCCGCCGCCATTTCCGCGCAGCGCACCGACGCCCAGCGCGGCGAAGCCCGCCAGCATCAGCCCACCGCCGACGGGTGTGATGGCACCCAGTGCGCGGAGCCCGGTGAGCACGATACCGTCGAGGCTCGCGCCGAACACAAGCCCTCCGGCCAGCAGCAACAGGGCCGCGGCCCGCCCGCCGGGACGGGGAGGCAGTGCCAGCACGGCCAGGCCCGCCGCCGCCGCGGCCAGCTGGTATTCCGCAGCGGTCCGCAGGAGGGCCCGGGCCGTCTCGTCGTGGACGCCGTGGGCCCCGAAGGCCCCCCCGGCCACGGCGGTGAACCCGTCCACGGCGGCGAGCAGGGTCAGCAGGGGGGTGTGGCGCTGGGTCATGGAGGCCTTGAACGAAGGATGGACAGTGCGGGATGTTCGCACGGCAGCGCGCCGGGACTCAACGCCTTCGACCCTGCGACATTTCTGGCGGGGCGGACTTTCCACTGACCTTGAAGCGGACTAACCCTCGGTCATGTCGCCCGCCACTCCCGCGCCGCAGCCTATGCCCCCGCGAGCGGCGGCCGTGCGGCATGGTCTGTTCTATGCCCTGATCTATGTGGGCCTGGGCGTCAGCATGCCCTATGCGCCCGTGTGGTTCCGCAGTGTGGGGCTGACGGGGCCACAGATCGGCATGATCCTCGCCGCGCCCATGATCGGCCGGGTGCTGGCGGGGCCGCTGATCGCCATCTGGGTGGACGGCTTTCGCCTCCGACGCACGGGCCTCGTCTGGATCGCGGCCCTGACGACGCTCACCTATGTCATCCTTCTGATGGTGCACGGCTTCTGGGCCCTTGCCCTGTGCTGGTTCGCGGCCGCCACGGCGATAAACGCCATTGCCCCGCTGGCCGACGTCCAGACCCTGATCGAAGCCCGGTCCAGGGGCTTTGCCTACACCCTGTCCCGGGGGTTCGGATCGGTGGCCTATATCCTGGCCAACGTGGCCGGGGGAGCGGTGCTGGCGGCGTCGGCACCGGTGGCCGCGATTGTCTGGGCGGCGGTGGCGGCGGGGGGCAGCGCGGTCGGTGCCCGGGTGCTCCTGCCACCGACGCCGGTCCGGGACCCGGCCCACGGGACCCGGTCCGATCCGGTCAATCGATGGCAGGGAACCCTCGGGCTGTTGCGCCTGCGCCCGCTGATGGCGTGCCTCATCGGTCTCGCCCTGATCCAGGGGTCTCATGCCTTCTACTACGGGTTCTCGGCGCTCACCTGGACAGCGCACGGGGTGCCCTCGGGTCTCGTGGGCCTGCTCTGGGGCACGGGTGTGCTGGCCGAGGTGGTGTTCTTCTGGTGGGGCGAAGGCGTGCGGCGACGGCTCGGCCCCTCGGGTCTGGTGATGATCGGGGCGGCCGGAGCGGTGGTGCGGTGGACTGCGCTCGCCCTGTCGCCGCCCCTGTGGCTGCTGTTCCCGCTTCAGGCCCTGCATGCCCTGACCTTCAGTGCCACCTATCTGGGAGGGCTGGCCCTGGTGGAGAGGCTGAGCCCCCCGCGGGAGGCGTCGTCTGCCCAGACCCTGTCGGCGTCCCTCAGCTATGGCCTGGCCACCGGGCTTGCGACCATTGCCAGCGGCTGGCTCTACGCCCGCTTCCAGGGACTGGGCTATCTGGTGATGGTGCTGATGGCCCTCGCGGGGGGCGCGGTCGCCCTGGCCGTGACCCGCCCGGCCTCAGCCCCGCATCGCCCCCAGGATTGACAGTCCGAGCAGGCTGACCACGGCGAGGGTCAGGGCGATCCGCAGGCGCGGGTACCAGTCGGGCACCTCCCGGCTGGTCACGTCCCAGGCCCCGAAGACGAGGAACAGCACGGCCAGCGCCCCAAGTCCCGATGCCGCATGGTCCCCCTGATCCCCGCTCATGGTCCACAGGGCGGCGCCAAAGCCGAGCACGCTGGGTGCCATGGTCAGGGTGATGATCTCCGCCCGAGGGGTCTGGCGCTGGATCTCGATTCCCCAGCGCGCCCCTCCGAGAAACGACAGGATCACCGCAGCATACAGGGCCTCGACCACCACGGCGACCTGGGCGTCGTCGCCACTCAGGAAGACGAGTCCGGTGCAGCCGAGAAACGGCAGAAGGCCCGCCAGTCCATAGACCAGGGCCGGGCGGGGGACGGGAGATCGGAGGCTCGACATGAACACCGCAGACTGAAGGCTGAATGCGAGGACGCGCCGCACACTGCCAGCCCGGGCCGGGTTTTGCCAGAGGCGGGCCCGTTCCGGCCCGTCTCCTCAGGCTTCAGGCGTCCGCCGGTTCCGGCACCCGGGCGGCGGTGGCCGCCGCAGGCGCGCTGACCGGCCGGGCCTTGCGGAAGGCCATCACCCCGTCCGTCACCTTGTCAAAGCGCAGGGACATCAGGTCCGAATAGTAGTTCTGGGGCACGGTCCAGGGCGCGCGGTCCCCCTGCTTGGGCATCCGCTCCATCGCCCGGGTAACATAGCCGGAGCCGAAGTCGAGGAACGGCTGGGCCTTCATCTTCGGGTCGCTGTTCACCGGCCGGCACTCGGTGGTTCCGGTGCGCTGCATGTGGTTCAGCAGGCGGCAGACATATTCGCTGGTCAGATCCGCCCGCAGGGTCCAGGAGGCGTTCACATAGCCGAACACGGAGGCGAGGTTCGGCACGTCCGAATACATCATCCCCTTGTAGCTGAAAGACTTTCCGAAATCGACCTCGGTCCCGTCGACGCTCACGGGGATCCCGCTCAGGGCCTGCATCTCCAGACCCGTGGCGGTGACGATGATGTCCGCCTCCAGGGTCTTGCCGGACTTCATCTGGATGCCGGTCTCGGTGAAGCGATCGATGTGGTCGGTGACCACCGAGGCCTTGCCCGCCTTCAGGGCCTGGAACAGGTCCGCATCGGGCACCAGGCAGACCCGCTGGGTCCAGGGATTGTAGGTGGGGGTGAAGTGGGTCTCCACGTCGAAATCGGGGCCGAGCTGGTCGCGGACCATCTTCAGCATCGTCTCGCGGGTCTTCTCCGGATTCTTGATGGCGGCGTTGTAGAAGAAGCGCTGGAAGGCGATGTTGCGGAACCGGACCACGTCATAGGCCAGCTGCCCCGGCAGCCACTTGCGCAGCATCTGCGCGCCGGCATCCTCCGCCGGGCGGGACACCACATAGGTGGGGGAGCGCTGCAGCATGGTCACATGGGCCGCGGTGTCGGCCATGGACGGCACCAGGGTCACGGCCGTGGCGCCGGAACCGATCACCACCACCCGCTTGCCGGCATAGTCCAGGTCCTGGGGCCAGAACTGCGGATGGATGAGGCGACCCTTGAAGTCGCCCTCGCCCTCGAACTCCGGCCGGTAGCCCTTGGCGTAGTTGTAGTAGCCCGTGCACATGTAGAGGAAGTTGCAGGTCATGGTCGCCGGGGCTGCATCCGCGCCCTGGGTGTAGGTGACCGTCCACTTCGAGGTGGCGGAGTCCCAGGCGGCACCGGTCACCCGGTGCTGGAACCGGATGTGCTTGTCGATGCCGAATTCCCGGGCGGTCTCGTCCAGGTACTTGAGGATCGACGGGCCGTCGGCAATGGCCTTGGCCTCTGTCCACGGCTTGAAGGCAAATCCGAGCGTGTACATGTCGCTGTCGGAGCGGATGCCCGGATAGCGGAACAGGTCCCAGGTGCCCCCGAGCCCGGCCCGGCCCTCGAAGATGGCATAGCTGCGGCCCGGGCACTGGTCCTGCAGGTGATAGGCGGCCCCGATGCCGGAGATCCCGGCACCGACCACCAGCACGTCAAGGTGCTCCATCCAACCATTCCCCGTCATGTCGCGTCCCGGCTCAGTGCCTGGGTTATCGGCGATCAGTCTAGCAGCTTTTGCCGTCGCGTCACGCGGCATTGCTGCGCGGCGCAGGCAGGTATCGGTTGGACAGGACCCCCCCCTGCCGGTCAGCGGGAGCCCTGGCCGTCGTCGACCTTGATCACCGTGCCGGTGACCGCGTCGGAGGCCGGGCCCACGAGATAGAGCAGGGTGGAATCCAGCTGGGCCGGATTGCCGATCCGCTTCCTCGGATAGTGGGCGGCGATGTCCCCCATCCGGGCCAGCATGCCGTCCATCATCTCGCTCTCGAAGGCCCCCGGGGCAATGCCGTTCACGTTGATCTCGAACTTCGCCCACTCCACGGCCAGGGCTTCGGTCAGGCGCACCACGCCGGCCTTGGTGACGGAATAGAGGGCGGCACCCTGGCCGCGATAGTCGTAGGCCGCCACCGAGGCGATGTTGACGATCCGGCCGGGGGACTTGAGCTCCATCAGCCGCCGCGCGACC
>DAINBM010000113.1:0-7429 GCA_036732965.1 Caulobacteraceae bacterium
GAACCTAAATCCAGTGCGTCTACCAGTTCCGCCACATCCGCATGTGAGCCGGCGGACTGCTAAGTCAGGCGCATCGAGATGGCAAGCGGCCAGGGGCGTTGGTTGGCTGTCCCCTCCCCGCCGACCATCGGGCGAACACGGCAAAGTGTCTCAAGTGAACGTTGATCTCTCTCAAGGACCGTCGGCAGAATACGACAAAAGCTGAACAAAACGGAGGATGCCACCATGGACGGATCACTGGACGCCGCGCGACCATCGAAGACATCGGCCGAGGCCTTCGACGTGCTGATCGTGGGGGCCGGCATTTCCGGCATCGGCGGAGCCTATCATCTGCAGCAGCAGTGCCCGGGCAAGAGCTTCGTGGTGCTGGAGACCCTCGAGAGCTTCGGGGGCACCTGGCTGACCCACAAGTATCCGGGCATCCGCTCGGACAGCGACCTCTACACCTTCGGCTATCGCTTCAAGCCCTGGGTGGGTCCGCCCATCGCCACGGCGGCGGAGATCCTCAGCTACATGGGCGAGGTGATCGAGGAGAACGATCTCGGCCGCCACATCCGCTACAACCACAAGATCACCTCGGCCCGCTGGTCCACGGCGGACAATCTCTGGACCATCGAGGCCCTGGACACGGCGAGCGGCCAGACCCGGCGCTTCACCACCCGGATCCTCTGGATGTGCCAGGGCTACTATCGGCACGACAAGGGCTACATGCCGGACTGGCCGGGGATGGAGACCTACAAGGGCCGCCTGATCCATGCCCAGACCTGGCCCCAGGACCTCGACCTGACGGGCAAGAAGGTGGTGGTGATCGGCTCCGGGGCCACGGCGGCCACGGTCGTTCCCGCCATTGCCGGGACGGCGGATCACGTGACGGTGCTGCAGCGCTCCCCCACCTATTTCATCCCCGGCCGCAACGAGAACGAGCTCGCCAACGTCCTGCGGGAGCTGAAGGTGGACGAGACCTGGATCCACGAGATCGTGCGCCGCAAGGTTCTGCACGATCAGGCCGAATTCACCCGCCGCTCCATGGAGGAGCCGGAGGTGGTGAAGCAGGAGCTGCTGGCAGGCGTCCGGGCGTGTCTCGGCGACATGGCCGACCAGGTGATCGACCCGCACTTCACGCCCACCTACCGGCCCTGGCGTCAGCGCATCGCGTTTGTTCCCGACGGGGACCTGTTCCAGGGGGTGGTCGCGGGCAAGGCCTCCATCGTCACCGACGAGATCGTGCGCTTCACGGAAAAGGGCATCCTGCTGAAGTCCGGACAGGTGCTGGAGGCCGATGTGGTGGTGGCCGCCACGGGCTTTGATCTCAGCGTGCTGGGGGACATCGCCTTCGAGCTGGACGGCAAGCCCCTGAACTTCGCCGATACGGTCACCTACCGCGGCATGATGTTCACCGGCATTCCGAACATGGTCTGGGTGTTCGGCTATTTCCGGGCCAGCTGGACGCTCCGCGCCGACCTGGTGGCGGACTTCGTCTGTCGTCTGATCCACCACATGGACGACCTCGGCGCCAGGCGGGTAGAGGTGGCCCTGCGTCCGGAGGATGCCGACATGAAGCTCGGTCCCTGGATCGACCCGGAGAACTTCAATCCCGGCTACCTGATGCGCGGCATGCACCTCCTGCCCAAGGCGGGGGACAAGCCGGAATGGCACCACAGCCAGGACTACTGGCGGGAAAAGGACGAGCTGCCGCTCATCGATCTCGACGATCCGGCGTTTGTCTATGACGGCGGCGCCCCGGCCTCGATCCGTCCGGAGACACCGGCAGCGGTCAGCGGCTGATGAACCTGCGAGGCGGGGGGCGAGGTGCAAGGCCCCTGACCTTTTCCTGCAGTGGGGTATAAGTGCAGGCATGACCCAGCTCTCCGTCCTCGACCTGTCCCCGATCCCGCAGGGTGCCGATGCCGCCCAGGCCCTGCGCAACAGCCGCGACCTGGCCGGTCATGCGGAACGGCTCGGCTACCGCCGCTACTGGCTGGCGGAGCACCACAACATGCCCGGCGTGGCCAGCGCGGCGACCGCCGTGGCCATCGGCTTCGTGGCCGAGGGCACGAAGACCATCCGGGTCGGGGCCGGCGGCATCATGCTGCCCAATCACGCGCCTCTGGTCATCGCCGAGCAGTTCGGGACCCTGGCCAGTCTCTATCCCGGCCGGATCGATCTCGGCCTCGGCCGCGCGCCGGGAACGGACCAGGTCACCGCCCGGGCCCTGCGGCGGACCCTGACGGGGGATATCGACGACTTCCCCCGGGACGTGATGGAACTGATGGCCTATTTCGGCGAGCCCGCCCCCGGGCAGGCGGTGCACGCGATCCCGGGCGAGGGTCTGAAGGTGCCCGTCTACATCCTGGGGTCCAGTACCTACGGTGCCCAGCTTGCCGCGGCCCTGGGGCTGCCCTTCGCCTTCGCCTCCCATTTCGCACCCCAGGACCTGGACCTGGCGCTGCGCCTCTATCGCGGCCGGTTCCAGCCGTCGCCGACGCTTCAGCGGCCCCACGTCATGGCGGGCCTCAATGTGTTCGCAGCCCCTACGGACGCGGAGGCCCTGACCCTCTTCACCTCCCTGCAGCAGGCGTTCGTCAATCTGCGGACCGGTCACCCCGCACTGCTGCCGCCGCCGGTCGCGGACATCGAGGCGCTCTATCCCCCGGCCTATCACGGCCTGCTCGCCGAGACCCTCGAGCGCTCGGTCGTGGGCGGACCGGACCGGGTGGCCCGGGGGCTGGCGGCCTTTGCTGCGCGGACGGGCGCAAACGAGATCATCGTCACCACGCAGATGTTCGATCACGCGGCGCGGATCCGCTCCTTCGAGATCGTGGCCGATGTGGCGCGGCAGGCCTTGGCCGCCTAGTCCCCTCGCGGATCAGCCCTCGCCCAGAAGGTCCCGCAAGACGTCGGGGAAGCGATCCGGCAGGTCCTCCGCGATCAGGCCGGGCCCGAACCGCCGACCGGCCTCGGCATGCACCCAGACCCCGGCACAGGCGGACTCGAAACTGTCCATGCCCTGGGCGATGAGGCCCGCGATCGTGCCTGCAAGGACATCGCCGGACCCGGCCGTCGCGAGCCAGGACGTGGCATTGGTGTTGACCGCCGCCCGACCGTCCGGCGCGGCGATCACCGTATCTGGCCCCTTCAGCAGGACGATGCAGCCCGCCGTCTCCGCCGCCGCGCGCGCCGCCGAGATCCGGCTCTGTGCGCTGCGCAGGAGACCCGGAAAGATCCGCTCGAACTCCCCCGGATGCGGGGTCAGGACGTCATCGCGGTCGAGCGCCGAGAACAGCTCGTCCGGATCGTCGCGGAAGATGGTCAGCGCATCCGCGTCCACCACCATGGCTGCGCCCGTCCGACAACAGGCCAGCACGTTGAGCCGGGTTTCCTCCGTCACACCTGCCGCCGGGCCGATGACGACGACATCCACCTGCTCCGCCATCTGCTGCAGCTCCTCCTCGTTGAGGAACGGCTTCAACATGATCGCCGTCAGCTGCGCGGCATTGACCGAAACCGCATCCGGCGGCGAGGCCACGGTGACCAGTCCGGCCCCGATCCGAAGCCCCGCCCGGGCCGCCAGCCGACACGCGCCGGTGGAGTGCACCGGCCCGGATACCAGAACCAGGCGACCGCGGTCCCCCTTGTGCGCAACGGTCGACGGGCGGGGAAATGCGGCGCGCCACAGATCCGGATGGTTCTCGAACAGGGCGCCGGGAACATGGGGGGGCGCTTCCAGACCGATGTCCGCCACCACCACCTCACCGCACAGGCTGCGGCCGGGTTCGAGAACGTGGGCCGGCTTCTTGCGGTGGAAGGTGACGGTCAGGGCGGCCCTGGGGGCGTAGCCGAGGACCGTGGCGGTATCTCCTGCGAGGCCCGAGGGAAGATCCACAGCCACCAGCGGACCCCGCTCCGCAGAGCGGCGCAGCATGTCACGCTCCACGGTACCCAGCGCCCGGGTCAGTCCCGCACCGAACAGCGCGTCGACCACAAGGTCCACCCCCTCGAGGGCGGCGGGATCCAGTCCGACCACCGGTCCGCCCCAGCGGCTGGCCGCCGCCGCCGCCGCCGCGCCCGGACGCCGCGGGGCGTCTCCAGATGCTGCGACCCGGACGGACCACCCATGCCGCGCCAGTTCCGCGGCCGTCTCGTATCCGTCGCCGCCATTGTTTCCGGGCCCGCACAGCACCAGCACCGGTCGCGGCGTCCATCGGGCGCGGATCGCGCTCGCCACCGCCTGACCTGCGCGCTGCATGAGCAGGTCCACGGGCAGGCCCGCCGCCGCGGCGGCCGTATCGGCCGCGGTCATCTCGGCGACAGTCAGGATCCGGTGATCGTGGATCGGCATGGGACCGGTCACGCTCCGGCTCACAGGACCTGAGTGGCCGTGGCGGCCCCCAGTTGCTCCAGCCGCAGGCGGCCATCGCTGATGGAGAAGGTGGTGACGGAGGTGTGCCCCGGCTCGAACTGCCGGACCCGGGGATCCCCCCGGGCCGCCCCCACGGCCGCATTGATCGCGACGAAATGGCTGTACACGGCGGCTCCGGGGTAACGGGCGCAGGCTGCGGCAACGGCCGCCGCCCAGACGGCATAGTCCCGATCCCCCGGGATATCCGCCCAGGCCCCCGAAAAGGCATGGCGCAGCCAGGCAGGGCGCTCGGCCGCCGAAAGGCCTGCCGGGGTCGGGATCTCCGCCACGCCGGGCTCTATGACAAGGTCCACGCCCAGCAGGGCGGCAAGGGGCTGCGCCGTCTCCCGGCACCTCCGCAAGGAACTGCTGACCACGCGACTCGGGCGGAGCGGCACCGGCAGCGCCCAGAGTGCGGCGGCCGCGGCCTCGGCCTGCGCACGGCCCTCGTCATCGAGCCCCGGATCGGGATCGGCTCCGGCCTCTCCCCAGGTGGCGGAGGGCTTTCCGTGGCGGATCAGATGAACGATCGGAACGTCGGACAGACGGTCGGACAGGGAGGCTGAGGGGGGCATCTGGGTCATTCGCACTCGATCTGCCGGAACGCCCCCAACTTAGTCCCCCGACTGCGACGCACAAGGGCGGAAGCACGCGAGACACGACGCGCATAAACATTGGGCGCCATCGCCTATTTTTCAGGCGCCTTTGCCGGTGCGGGAAACCATCGGTGCCCGGAGGGTTGAGGGGCGAACGACGAAATGCTCATAGGCGGAGCACAGCCTCTCGCCCGGCCGTTCCCCCATGTTCAAATGAGCGCCATGAAGAAGATCGAAGCCATCATCAAGCCCTTCAAGCTCGACGAAGTGAAGGAAGCCCTTCAGGACATCGGCGTGCAGGGCATGACGGTCCAGGAGGTGAAGGGCTATGGTCGCCAGAAGGGGCACACCGAGCTCTACCGTGGCGCGGAATACGTCGTCGACTTCCTCCCCAAGATCAAGATCGAGGTCGCCGTCGCCGATGACCAACTGGATCAGGCCATCGACGCCATCACCGATGCCGCCCGCACCGGACGGATCGGCGACGGCAAGATCTTTGTATCCGAGCTGACCGAGGTCGTGCGCATCCGGACTGGCGAGCGAGGACAGACCGCCCTATGAACGAGCGGCCGAGCCCGTGATCGCCGGGCGGCCGGACATCGAACAGGGGGCGGCGTCGCTCCCGGCGCCCCGCGCCACACCGACGCTAAGCCGGGACACCGGCCCATTGTTGCAACGACGGACACAGATCAGGAACACATCACATGACGCCAGCTGAAATTCTTCAGGAAATCAAGGACAAGGAGGTCAAGTATGTTGACGTCCGCTTCACCGACATCCGCGGCAAGATGCAGCATGTGACCTTCGACATCGATCTGGTCGACGAAGACTTCCTGTCGGAAGGCACCATGTTCGACGGCTCGTCCATCTCGGGCTGGAAGGCCATCAACGAGTCCGACATGCTGCTGAAGCCGGACCTGAGCACTGCCTATATCGACCCCTTCTACCAGCAGACCACGATGTTCCTGTTCTGCGACGTGCTGAACCCCGACACGGGCGAGCCGTACAACCGTGACCCGCGCTCCATCGCCAAGAAGGCCCTGTCCTACGTGAAGGCGTCCGGCGCCGGCGACCAGGTGTACTTCGGTCCGGAAGCCGAATTCTTCGTGTTCGACGACGTGCGCTGGAACACCAGCCCGACGAAGATGGGCTACGAGTTCGACAGCCAGGAACTGCCGGTCAACACCGGCCGGGAATACCCGGAAGGCAACATGGGTCACCGCCCGGGCCCCAAGGGCGGCTACTTCCCGGTGAACCCGATCGACTCCGGCCAGGACCTGCGCGGCGAGATGCTGGCGGTGATGGGCGAACTGGGTCTCGAGCCGGAAAAGCATCACCACGAAGTGGCACCCGCGCAGCATGAGCTGGGCCTGAAGTTCTCCGATCTGCTGACCATGGCGGACCGGATGCAGCTCTACAAGTACGTCATCCACAACGTGGCCGCGGCCTATGGCAAGACCGCCACCTTCATGCCGAAGCCCTATTTCGGCGACAACGGCTCGGGCATGCACTGCCACCAGTCCATCTGGAAGGACGGCAAGCCGCTGTTCGCCGGTGACAAGTACGCCGGTCTGTCGGACGTCTGCCTGTGGTATATCGGCGGCATCATCAAGCACGCCAAGGCCATCAACGCCTTCGCGAACCCGACCACCAACAGCTACAAGCGTCTGGTGCCGGGCTATGAAGCCCCGGTGAAGCTGGCCTACTCGGCCCGCAACCGCTCCGCCTCGATCCGTATCCCCTGGGTGTCCTCGCCCAAGGGCAAGCGCATCGAGACCCGCTTCCCGGATCCCATGGGCAACCCCTACCTGACCTTCACCGCCCTGCTGATGGCCGGTCTCGACGGCGTCGAGAACCGCATCGATCCGGGCGCGCCGATGGACAAGAACCTCTACGACCTGCCCCCGGCCGAACAGGCGGGTGTGCCGGAAGTGTGCGGCTCGCTCCGGGAGGCCCTGGAGAACCTCGACAAGGACCGCGCCTTCCTGAAGAAGGGCGGCGTCATGGATGACGACTTCATCGACAGCTTCATCGAGCTGAAGATGGAAGAGGTCCTGCGCTTCGAAATCACGCCGCACCCGGTGGAATTCGACATGTACTACAGCCTCTGATCGGCTGAGGTTCAGACCAGACGGCGGAGGCCGGGGAGCGATCCCCGGCCTCTTCTGTTTTCAGCGCTGATCTGCGGATCAGCGAACCTTGGCAAAGCAGGTCCGGACTTCGGAGACAAAGGTCTCCGGCTGTTCCCAGGCGGCGAAATGGCCGCCCTTCTCCAGCTGGTTCCAGTGGATGATGTTGGACATGTGCTTGTCGGCCCAGCGGCGGGAGGCGCGAAACAGCTCCTTAGGGAACATGCTGACCCCAGTCGGAATAGACAGGGGCACGCTGCCGAAGCTGCCGAAGCTTTCCCAGTAGAGCCGCCCCGACGAGGCAC
>DAINBM010000114.1:0-7416 GCA_036732965.1 Caulobacteraceae bacterium
CTGCCGCCGCCAGGTCTCCAGGGACATTTCGGTGACGAGACCGCCGATGCCGATCCCGGCATTGTTGACCAGGATGTCGAGGCGGCCGTAGCGGGCGCGGATGTCCGCCACCAGGGCGATCCACTCGGCCTCCGACGTCACGTCATGGTGCAGGAACACCGCCGTGCCGCCCCGGGCCGTGATGGCCGCAGCGACGGCCTTGCCGGCCGTGTCCTGGATGTCCGTCAGGACCACGGTGGCCCCCTCCGCCGCCAGGGTCTCGCTGCAGGCGCGGCCGATCCCGCTGGCCCCGCCTGTCACCAGGGCGATCTTGCCCGCTACCCGGCCTGTGCTCATCTCGTCGTCTCCCGAAGTGTATGATCGTTGGGCCAAGCGTCCCACGCCGCAGATTGCGAGACAATCGGTGCCGCGACGTCATGCGGACTGCTCAGGCGTCGATGGCGCTCACCACCTGATTGAGCCAGCCCCCCAGCTCCGCCCAGGCGGACGGATCGTCCGCGGCAAGGCCCAGCCGCACGACCACCGCATTGCGCGACGGGATGATGAGGATCACCTGCCCCTGGTGCCCCTGGGCGGAGAAGGCGTCCACCGGCCCGTGTCCGCGCAGCAGAGGCTGCGGCGGCACCGGCTGGAGCCGGGACGTCTCCAGCCAGAAGCCGGCCCCGTAGACCGGAGAGACCGTCGGGGTCCGGGCGAACCGCACCCAGCCCTCCGGCAGCAGGCGACGCCCGCCGACGACCCCGTCCTGGCGATACAGCTCACCGAACCGGGCAAAGTCCCGGGCCGAGGCATAGACCAGCGACCCGCCGACAAAGGTCCCGGCGGCGTCGAACTCGGCCAGCGCCGTGGTCATGCCGAGGGGCGCGAACAGCCGACGGCCGATCCAGTCCGCCATGGCCCTGCGCTTGGATGCCGGGTCCTTGAGGCCGGGGAAGAGGTGGGCTGCCAGTTCCGCCGCAGCCAGCTGGAAGGCCCCGGTGGAGTAGTTGAACCGGGTGCCCGGCTTCACTGCCTGGTGCATGGCGGCAGTGTAGGCGGCCCCGTCGAGCCGGCCCGGACCATACAGCATCCGCGCGGCATCCGACTTCTCCGGCTCGTAGGAGGCCTCGTGCCAGTCCAGTCCATCCGTGAGATTGAGCAGCCGCCGCAGGGTCAGGCCCGGATCGGGATGGGCGACAAGACTCAGAGGACGATCGATGTCCACCACCCCGTCCCCCACGGCGATCCCCACCAGCGCATGGGTGAAGGACTTGGCCATGGACCAGGACACGTGCCGGACGTCGGGGCCATGATCCGCCCCATAGCGCTCGAAGGTGATCTTCCCCCCCTGCAGGATCAGCAGGGCGTCGGAACGCCCCAGCAACGGGCGGGCCCCGGACCGGGCCTCCCGCCAGGCTTGCTCCACCTGATCCTGACGACCGCGGAAGGGTGCGGGAGCCAGATCCATCCCCTGGGCCGAGGCACCCGACGTCCCGCCGAAGCTCGACGCAGTGAGTGCTGCGGCACCTATGGCAAAATCCCGTCGCTTCATTGATACTGCTCCCGCACTGTTGGTGCCAGATAGAGGGAAATCCGGGTGTCAGGCAAACGTATCCTTGCAGCGATCAGCGCCATTGCCGTCCTTGGCGTCGCCACGGGGGTCACGGCCGCCTATCGCAGCGTCGCGCCCTACGGCCAGATCGGCAACCGGTACCTGGCCAAGCAGATCTGCTCCTGCGTGTTCGTCACCGGCCGGTCGGAGGGATCCTGCCGCAAGGAGTTCGAGCCGGACATCCGGCAGTTCGAGGTCACCGTCCTGCGCGGCGCGAACGGCACCTCCGGTGAGGTCCGTACCAAGCTGGCCGTGTTCGAGGGGCGGGCGACCTTCGATCCCCGCTATGGGTGCGCCATTCCCGACTGAGCCGGGCCTCAGGCCTCGGAAACGGCGTCGCGGACAAACTGCTGGAAGGCCGCGACCGCCATCTCGTGCCGCGGGGACAGGCGGCCGGTGTCGTAGATGCCCGCGTCCAGATTGCGCTGCACCGCCTCCACGATCCGGACATCCTCTGCCGTCACCACGTCCGACAGGGCCATGGTCTCGTCGGACACATCCACCCCCGGCGGCATGAGGTAGATATAGTCGAGCCGCACGCCGCCCGGACCGGTCGGGCTCATGCGCTCGATCATCAGGCCCACGCCGTACACATTGACGCCGAGTGTCGGCCACATCCAGGCCCAGAGGCCGTCATAGATCGGATTGGGGGCCCGCAAGGGGGCCTCGTGGATCGCCACCCGGCCGTCCATGGTCACGGTGTAGCGGGCGGAGTCGATCTCGGCATCGAGGGCCGAGTGGACCAGGGGCACGTGGTAGCCCTCGAGATAGTTCTCCACATAGGTCTTCCAGTTGCAGGCCATGTGGTGCTGCCGGATGGTGACGAGGCGCAGCTCCGACCAGTCCCGCCCCTCGAGGCGGCGCTCCAGCGGTGCAACCCATTCGGACAGGGGCGCGGCCTGCGGATCCATGCAGACGAACACGAGCCCCCGCCACACCTCCACCCGGATCGGCCGCAGACCGAAGTCCCGGGGATCGAAATCCGCCGATGCGCCGAAGTCCCGGGCCGACCGCAGCCGTCCGTCGAGGGCATAGACCCAGCCGTGATACTGACAGACGAACTGGCCCGGGCAGCTTCCGGTGCCGTCATCGGCCAGGGGGCCGGCCCGGTGGCGGCAGACATTGTGAAAGCCCCGCAGCGTGCCGAGATCATCCCGCACCACGACCACCGGAAACCCCGCCAGGGTCTCGGCCACATACTGCCGGGGCGCCGAGACCTGGGATTCATGGGCGAGATAGAGCCAGCTCCGGGCGAAGACGCCGTTCCGCTCCCGCTGCCACTGGTCCGGGTCGGTGCGGTACAGGGCGGCGGGCAAGGTGGTCGGTGCGGTGTGTCCAGTCATCAGCCTCTGTTCCCGGAAGCGGCGCGGGCCGGTCGGTTGCGGGCCACAACATAGGTCCCGACGCCGCTCAGTATCAGGCAGGCCGATGCCGCCACAAGCTTGATCACCTCCCCCACCTGGTCCGCCGCATCGGGGCTGGGCACCAGGGTGCAGACCACCGCGGTGATGGTGCCGAGAAGACCGCCCCAGCCGATCACCAGCGCCATGCCCCGGCCACCGGGGGCCCGCCAGCTGTCGGCGGGAAACGGGCGCGACTGGATGGCGATCATCACCGCGAACAGGAACAGGAACGGAAGGGCATAGGACAGGACGCTCATGGCCACCAGGAAGTCATAGGCCCCCTTCAGCGTGTCCCCGGCCTGGGACAGCAGCACGATGGCCGCGACGATCACCATCTGGACGGCGATGGCCACGATCGGCGCGCCGGTGCGGGCATCCCGCCGCCCGAAGGCCGCGGGCAGCACATCATCGATCCCGGCGGCAAAGGGCAGTCGCGCCGCCACGCCGAACCAGGCGCTGTAGGAGCCCAGTCCGCCGAGAAAGGCGGTCATCAGCACCCAGGGGGCAAACTGGCCGAACCCCAGACGCCGGAGCCCGACAATGAGGGCATCGGGCAGGCCGGACAGGCGGGTGGCGTCGTGCGGGCTGAGGATCGCCAGCATGCCCGCGGTGCCGACACCATAGCCGATCACCTGCATGACCAGGACCACGGCCAGCACGGCCAGGATGGTGCGCATGCCTCCCTGGACGTCGTTGCGCAGGAAGGCGAGTGCCTCGGACCCGCCGACGGCGAAAACCATGGTGGCCCAGAGAATGGCGGTGTTGGCGTTCAGGGGCGGCAGGTAGCTGGCATGTCCGAAGTCCGTCGCCGTGCCCCGGGTCCCGGCGACCAGCCCGCCCACCAGGATCAGGATGGCGAACAGGACAAGGTTCGACAGTCCGCCGAGGTTCGACAGCCACTTGCCGCTGCCCAGCCCCATCATGTGGAACACACCCACCGCCGCGGAGATCAGCAGGGCCACACCCATGAACACCAGCGGCTGATCGACCAGCCACTTGCCCGCGGGCCCCAGGGCCGCCGCGAGAAGATTGACCATGAAGTAGAGCATGCCGGAGAAGAACGGCAGGTTGCATGCCCAGTAGAGCCAGCCGCACAGGAACCCCCAGAACGGTCCGAAGGCTTCCCGGGTCCAGGCATAGACTCCCCCCTCCTGCGGGAACCGCGCGGTCAGTTCCGCCGTCGCCAGGATCAGGGGGAGAGAGAAGACCACGACCGCGAACAGCCAGAACGGCAGGGAGGCAGGTCCGGCGGCGGCGGCGCTGGAGACCCAGCGGATCGAGAGGGCCATGGATGCCGCATAGAACAGGAGGTCGGGAAACCTCAGTACCTTGGTGGTCATGCCGACGAACCGTCCGTTCCAGCTGCTGCAGCCCCGGGGGCACCGGGACTGGATCGTCCAGTTGACCTTTCTCTGCCCCGGAAGGTCAAGCGCGCTTGCGCAAGCGCGCGGGATTGGCGACTGACTGGGGCGACCAATCGCCGACCGAACCGGAGCCTGGGCCCCATGCCCGCAGTCCTGCGACGCATCCTGCCGTCTGCCGCACGGGTTCTCGCCGGCACACTGCTGCTGTTCAGCGTGGTGGTGGTGGACGGCAGGCCCGTCGTGTTCGCCGATTCGAACATCTATTACTGGATGGGGCAGATGCAGCTGCGGCCGGTCCGCTATGCCCTCTCGCCCTGGATCGGCGGCCCATCCCGGGCGAGCGAGGATCCCGATGCCGCAGACGAGGCCCCCGCAGAAATGACGCTGCGCCGCACGGAGATGGCAGCGCGCTCCCCCTGGTTCGGCACATGGCTCTATGTCGTGGCCGGATGGGGAAATCTGTGGTGGCTGACCCTGGCCCAGGCGCTGGCCGCCAGCTTTGCCGTCCATGTCCTGTGGCGCGGACTTGTGCCCCGGGGGCGCACGGGGGACTGGATCGTCCTGATGGCGGGCCTGAGCCTGACCTCCACCCTGCCCTTCTTCGCCGGATTTGCCATGCCGGATCTGTGGGCCGGCGTCGGCGTGGTCAGCCTCGCCGCCCTGATGTTCGTGCGTCCGCGAATCGGTCGCGTCTCCCAGGCCATCCTCGGGACGCTTGTGGGGGTCTGCGTCGCCTTCCATCCGACCAACGGCCTGGTGCTGCTGCCCGCGGCAATCCTGGCCTCCGTCATCGCCGTGACCCGGCTGGGACGACCCGCGGCCAGCCTGGTGCCGGGACTGGGATGGCTGGCGGCCGCCATGATCACCACCAGCCTCATGAACGCGGCCTATGCCGGGGCCATACGCACCGCAACCGGAGAGACCCTGCGCGCGCCCCCCTTCCTCGCGGCCCGGCTTCTGGCCGATGGTCCGGGTCGCCGGTATCTGAAGGCGTCCTGCGCGCGGCCGCCCACCCCCGGGACACCGCGATGGGCGCTCTGCCGCTTCCGAGACCTGCCCCTGACGGACTCCCAGGACATCCTGTGGTCCGGCGATCCGGGCAAGGGCGTATTCGGTCGCGCCAGTGCCGCCGAGCGGATCCGGATCGATGCGGAGCAGATCCCTTTTGCCCGGCAGGTCTTCGCCAGCGATCCGGTCGGCGTGGTACGCGCCGCCGCGGGCAACGCGCTGCAGACCTTGATCAGCGTCCAGCTCGACGACCCGTTGCGGGATCCGCACTTCTACCTGACCGATCCGGACTGGCGGGACACGTTCATCGCCGATCTGGTCCACCACCTCGGCTCCTGCGGGGTGGAGGAACGGGGCTGCCGACCGCGGTTCACCGAGGCCCAGTCGATCCTGTGGCATGGGGGGGCCTTCGTCCTGGCCCTCGGCATGATCGGCTGGCGAACAAGCCGCGCGCCCTGGCGGCGGGCGGCATCCAGGGGTCGGGGGACGGTGAACGACACCACCGCAGTGCTTGTCCTGTTCGGCCTGGTACTGCTGATCAATGCCGGGCTGACAGGCGCGCTGTCGGGGCCGTTCGCCCGCTATCAGGCGCGGCTGGCCTGGATCGCCCCGCTGGGGGCTCTGCTGGTCCTGCCGCCGGGAACATGGCGAAGGCTGCGAAAAGGCGTTGGCGGTCGGGCCGCCTCGGACTAGACAACCGCGATGACACTTGAACGCATGTTCAACGCGGGCGTGGCCCTGCTGCCGGCGAGGATCCAGCCTCTCGCGCGCCGGATCGACCTGGCGTTCTTCCGGTTTGCGGCGGTGGGTGCGATCGGCTTCACCGTGGACCTGGTCGGGCTGACCCTGCTGGTCCGCTTTGCCGGCTGGTCCCCGGTGACCCTCGCCGCCGGAAGCCTCGGCCTGGTCCTCACCACCGCGATGCAGGCCCGGTTCGTATCCTTCCCGATCGCCGTGGCCTCCACCTGGGCCCTCAACCGGAACTGGACCTTCAGCGGCACCCGGTCCACAGGACTGCTGGCGGAGCTGGCCAGCTACGTGGCGGTTCAGGGCGCGGGTGGCGTGGCCAATGTCGGGGTCTACTGCCTGGTCCTCTACCTGCTTCCGGGCCTGCAGGCCTGGCCTGTGATCCCGCTGGCCGTGGGGTCCGGCATCGGCCTGTGCCTGACCTTCGTGGGGTCAAAATACTGGGCCTTCCGTACGCCGGACTGATTGGACCTTTACAAAATCCGCGTCCTGCGCAATTTCGTCGCAGGCGCTCATAACAGAAACGTGATATTGCGATGCGGCAACACGAATCTGACGTCGTCCGGCCCGCATCCTCCCCGTCGTCATGCACAGGAAACCGCCATGGTTGTCGTGCCGCTCAAGCCGCAGGAAGGCAGCGAAAACAACGTGTCCGTTGAACCGACCACTCTCGACCTGACGATCCTCATGCCCTGCCTCAACGAGGCAGAGACCATCGAGGTCTGCGTCCGCAAGGCCATGACCTGGCTGTCCTCCTCCGGTCTCAGCGGCGAAGTGCTGGTGGCCGACAACGGCAGCCGGGACGGCTCGCAAGGCATGGCCGAGGCCCTCGGGGCCCGCGTGGTCGCCGTGCCGGAAAAGGGCTACGGCGCGGCCCTGATGGGCGGCATCCGGGCCGCCCGCGGCAAGTACGTGATCATGGGCGACGCCGATGACAGCTATGACTTCTCCAAGCTCGACGCCTTTGTCGAACGTCTGCAGGACGGGGCGGAACTGGTGATGGGCAACCGCTTCAAGGGCGGGATCGCCAAGGGGGCCATGCCGCCCCTGCACTACTGGCTGGGCAACCCGGTCCTGTCCTTCATCGGCCGCCTTCTGTTCAACATTCCGGTGGGCGATTTCCACTGCGGCCTGCGGGGCTTCAACCGCGACGCGATCCTCAGTCTCGGCCTCAAGAGCCCGGGCATGGAGTTCGCGAGCGAGATGGTGGTCAAGGCGTCCCTCGCCAAGCTGCCCATGGAGGAGGTGCCGACCACCCTGCGTCCCGATGGTCGCAGCCGTCCGCCGCACCTGAAGACCTGGC
>DAINBM010000115.1:0-7380 GCA_036732965.1 Caulobacteraceae bacterium
GTCCGTCCGCGGCCACCTCGGCCACACCCGTCTGCCGCCGGTGCCGGACATAGTCCGAGAGCCGGGCGTTCGCGGGCGGCGGCGATGCCCGCCCGATCAGACGTTGACCGAGGCCCGGCCAGCGGGGGTCGGCCGGACCGATATCGGCCCCCTCACCCCAGACGGCATGGACATCGCCCGGAACCGGCTCGACCCGCACATCCGCCCGCAGCCGATACATCATCAGGCGCGCAGCCAGATCCGCAGCCGTCGCCCCATCGACGTCCAGCAACAGTCCGTCATCGGTCCGCTCGATCACGAAGTCGGCCAGCAGCCGCCCCTGCGGGGACAGGAGCGCCCCGTGACGAAGGTCTCCGGTGACCATGCCATCGACCGTCTGGGTGATCAGGCCTTCCAGCCAGGTGACGGCATCCGGTCCGGTCACAGCCAGCAGCGCACGGTCGGAGAGCAGGGCGATCATCGGTGTCATGCCCTGAGATGTGGCGATCAAGCTGCTCTTTCGCCAGCAAAATTTACCTTTTGCATCATCGGGGGTATGTGAACGGCCGTACTTTTGCAGAAACGCGCTATAACCCCCCGATGTCGGCTTCCAGATTTCCGATTCTGTTCATCACCTCGACGCGGATCGGCGATGCCGTTCTCGCGTCCGGTCTGCTGCGACGCCTGATCGAAGAAATCCCGAACGCCCGCTTCACCATCGTTGCCGGCCCCCTCGCCGCCCCCCTGTTCCGCGAGACCCCCGGCCTTGACGCTCTGATCCCACTGCCCAAGGAGCGGTACGGCCTGCACTGGCTGAGGCTCTGGAACCGTCTGCGGCAACGGCGCTGGGGTCTCATCGTGGACATGCGCAACTCGCCGGTCAGCCGGTTCCTGCAGTCCCAGCGGCGGGCCATCAAGAAGTCCGGGCACAGCCTGCCCGCCCCCACCCACAAGGTGATCGAAGCCGCCCGCGTCCTGAAGGTCGAGGACAGCCCCCCCGGCCCGCTTCTGTTCACATCGCTGGAGACAGAGGCCGCGGCGGACGCGCTTGTGGGAACCGGCGGGCCGATCCTGGCCATCGCCCCTGCGGCGAACTGGGTCGGCAAGACCTGGCCGGCGGAACGCTTCGCCGTCGCGGCCGCCGAGCTGCTGGGACCGGACGGGGCGATGCCCAACGGTCGGTTGATGGTGATCGGCGGACCGGATGATCGCTGGGCCACGGAGGCGGTCTCCCGGGTGATCGCCCGGGACCGGCTGATCGATCTGGTGGGGCGTACGGACCTTCTGACCACCTATGCCTGCCTGAAGCGCGTCCGGCTGTTCATCGGCAACGATTCCGGGCTGATGCACATGGCCGCCGCCGCGGGTGCACCGACGCTCGGCCTGTTCGGCCCGTCCGACGACCGGCTCTACGGCCCGTGGGGGCGCCATGCCCAGGCCCTGCGGGGCCCGCGGGACTTCGAAAGCCTGAAGGAGGCCGACCCGAACCTGAACCAGGCGGTCTGCCACATGCTGGATCTGCCCGTGAACTGGGTCGTTCGCGCGGCCCGGGAACTCTATGCCAGCTCGGATGCCGACTGGCGCGCCGAGCACAGCGTGGCCCCGCCGTTCGCCGAAGACGCGCCGTCCTCCGAAGGGGTCGACGTGATCCGGATGAGTCCGCCGCCGGCTGCCGATCCTGTTGCGCCGCCCGCCGCGCCCCCGGCCCGCCGCCACGCCTCCGTGTCCCGGCGATCCCAGGCGGTGGCCGCCGCGCCGCATCCGGACGCCATTCCTCCGCAAAGCTGAGTTCGAAGACCCCGATGCCTGAAACCTTTGATCTGATCGTCCGTGGCGGCGAAGTGGTGAACCATGCCGGCCGCGGCATGGCCGATGTCGGCGTCCGCGATGGCCGGATCGTGCGGGTCGGTGACCTGAGCTCCTGCGACGCGGGACAGGTGATCGACGCCACCGGACTGACGGTCATGCCCGGCGTGATCGACAGTCAGGTCCACTTCCGCGAGCCGGGGCTCGAGTGGAAGGAAGATCTGGAGAGCGGTGCGCGCGCGGCGGTACTGGGCGGTGTCACGGCGGTGTTCGAGATGCCCAATACCGAGCCCGTCACCACCAGCGAGGCCGCCCTCGCAGACAAGCTGGTCAGGGCCCGGCGCATGGCCTGCGATCACGCCTTCTATGTGGGCGGCACCCACGAGAATGCGGATGTCCTGGGTGAGCTGGAACGGCTTCCCGGCTGCTGCGGCGTGAAGGTGTTCATGGGGGCCTCCACCGGCTCCCTGCTGGTCGCCGATGACGAGGGCGTGGCCCGGGTGCTGGCCAGCATCCGTCGCCGTGCGGCCTTCCACTCGGAGGACGAGTACCGGCTGGTGGAGCGTCGTCCCCTGGCCCGCACCGGCGACTGGACCAGCCACGAGGAGGTGCGCGACGCCATCAGTGCCATGCAGAGCACCGAGCGGCTGGTGCGCCTTGCCCGGCAGGCGGGCAAGCGCATCCACGTGCTGCATGTCACCACCGCCGAGGAGATCGAGTTCCTCAGCCACAACAAGGACGTGGCCTCGGTCGAGGTGACCCCCCAGCACCTGACCCTCACCGCACCCGAGGCCTATGAGCGGCTGAAGGGCCTCGCCCAGATGAACCCGCCGATCCGCAATGCGCATCATCAGGCCGGACTGTGGCGGGGGATCACCCATGGGGTCGCCGACGTGCTGGGCTCGGACCATGCCCCACACACCCGGGAGGAGAAGGCCCGCCCTTATCCCGCCTCGCCCTCGGGCATGCCCGGGGTGCAGACCCTCCTGCCGGTGATGCTGGATCACGTGGCCCACGGTCGCCTGTCCCTCGAGCGGCTGGTGGATCTGACGAGCCATGGGGCCCAGCGGGTGTTCGGCATCGCCGGCAAGGGCCGGATGGCGGAGGGCTATGACGCGGATCTGACCATAGTCGACCTCAAGGCCCGCCGGACCCTGCGCCACGAGGACATGGCCAGCCGCTGCGGCTGGACACCGTTCGACGGCATGACCGTCACCGGCTGGCCGGTGATGACGATCATCCGCGGCCGTCTGGTGATGCGGGACGGCGAGGTCCTGCTCCCCGGCCATGGCCGCCCCGTCCGCTTCCAGGAAACCCTGGCCGACTGACGGTACCGGCCTTGGCCGAGCGCCCGGGCTACTGGCAGCCCGGACCGCCGTCGTAGGACACCGTGCCCCTGCCCTTCAGGCCCTTCCACAGGGCGCGGTTGAAGCGGACCGTGTCCAGCCGGTCCTCGGACGAGAAGTCCTGCCCGGCCATGGCGGCCGCCCAGTAGGCCGCCGAATGCTTCGGACGTGCCACACAGGCGGTGGCCGCCGGCGGCAGCGGCAGGGCCGTGGAACGCAGGACCGGAGGCACCACCGGCCGGTAGGACCAGCCCGCCTGGGTGACATCGAAGACCTCGCTCATCGGCTCGGCCATGGCGTCGTTCAGGCCGAGGGGATCGAGGCCCAGCACATCCACCATGGTCCGCAGCATGTTCACCGTGGTATAGCGCTTCGAGACCAGGGCCCCCTGCTTCACATAGGGCCCGATCACCAGGGCAACCGAGCGGTGGGCGTTCACGTGATCGGCCCCGTCCTGCGCATCGTCTTCCAGAACGAAGATCAGCGTGTCCTTGGCGAAGGGGCCCTTGGCCACGGCCTCGGCCACCAGACCGAGGGCATAGTCATTGTCGGCCATCTGGGTCTCGACCGTGTTGATCCCGTCGATGGCCTCCTTGAACGCGCCGAAGTGATCGTGATTGATCCGCAGCAGGGTCAGGCTGGGAGCATCCCCCTTGGCCGCATAGGCATCATATTCGCGCTTCCATTCCTGGAACCGGTAATAGTCCGGGAACGCCTGGTCGAAGCTGCGGAAATAGGGATCCGACACCTTCAGCAGGGAGGCTTTGGTCGGAAACGCCACCACAAGGCCGGTCTTCCAGGGCTCCCGCTCCAGCGGAACCTTGGCGTCACCCACCTCGCCCTCGTAGCGGATCAGGTCCTCGTAGAAGCCGTAGTTGCGGACGCTGAGGCCCTTGGCCATGGCGGCGTCCCAGATATATCCGCCCTCCTCCCGGCCATTCGGGCCATCCGGGGCCGCCACGTCATGGACGCCGGGCAGGATGTCGGGATCGGCTGGTGACACCGGGTTGGCGACCCGACGCTCCGCCGGGGTGGCCGTGGCCATGTTGATGTTCCGGTTGGAGCCTTCCTGGTCATATTGCAGACCGCGGGCCCCATAGTTCACCGGCGCTTCCCGTTCCGTGAAGTCAGTGGTGCGGGCCGCCGTCGACCAGTTCCAGCCGGTATTGGAGCTCTCGCCACTGTCGAGGAAGTTGTCGAGGGTGACGAAGTTCCGGGCCAGTGCATGGTGGTTGGGCGTGATCGCCTTCGGGAACAGGGTCAGGCGAGGATCGCCGTTCCCGGGCTCGAGGTCGCCCAGAACCTGGTCGTAGGTCCGGTTCTCCTTGACGATGTAGATCACGTGCCGGATGTGCGCCTTGAGGAAGGCCATGGTCTGGGCCGCGGCGGGGTCCGGCTTGGCGAGGAAGCGATTGTTCTCGGCCACCTGGCGGCTCAACTGGCCCAGCACCGTAGGCGCAGGCGTGGGCACGGTGAGGAATCCGGCCTTTTCCAGCTGCCAGACATACTGGTTGGCCCCCTGGCACTGCTCCTTGGTCAGGGCCGTGTCACCCCGGCAGTTGCGGACATTGGGGCCGGGGTCGCTCTTGCCGTTCACCACATAGATCTGCTTTCCATCACCGCGCATGGCCACGGCGGTGGGGTACCAACCCGTGGGGATCAGGCCGACCACGTCGGAGCGGGGAGCCTCGTCGGCGTCACGACCCTTGTCCTTCGACGGCAAGCCGGCCGCCCGCTCCGACAGTCGGACAACCGCGACGGCGTTCTCGCCGCCGTTGCTGACCAGCAGGGTCCGGCCATCCGGAGACAGGGACAGGGCATTGGTGCCCGCCCCACCCAGCTTCAGAGGGTTCGGCAGCAGGGACGCCGGGGCGGCGGCGGCAAAGGTCTCCACCAGGCGATCCGTGGCGGTGTCCAGCACGGCCACCCGATCGGTATTGTCGAGGGCCGCATACAGGCGGTGGACGGCATCCCGGGCAATCAGGGCATTCGGCTGACCGGCGACGCGGATGCGCTTGTCCAGGGTCAGGTGACCGTCCGACCCGACCGACACCGCGATCAGTTCCCGGTCCCGCTGGCTGGAGACATAGGCCTTGCCGTTGCCGACAAAGGCGACGGCCCGGGGGAAGCTTCCGCCCGACTTGCCGTGATCTTCGGCCTTGTGGGCACCGGGACGCAGGTCCAGTTCCCCGGCGACCTTGCCGCTGGCGAGGTCGATCAGGCTGATGCTGTCGTTCTGCAGGTTGGCGGCCATCAGCCACCGGCCATCGGGACTGACGGACAGTCCCGCGACCTCAGGCTGGACCTTCAGGCCGAGCCCGGCCTTGTGGCCGAGGGAAATGGCGGAGCGGGCCACCAGGTGGTCGCCGTCCCGGGCGAACACGGCCACGGTGTCGTTGACGCCGCCCGAGGCGTAGAGGTGCTGGCCGTCCGGAGCCCAGACCAGGCCCACGAAGGCGTTGGCCAGGGTGAGCGCCTGCAGCTTGCGCGGCTGCTCACCGGAAATGTCGTAGAGGAAGACGAACTCGCTGGACCCCGCCAGGATCACCTTTCCCTTGTCGTCACGGTTGCGGTTGAAGCCGCTGGTGAGGATCGCCAGGGTCCGCCCGTCCGGCGAGATCGCAAGACCCGATGCCTGCCCGACCACATAGTCCGGCAGGTTCGGAAGATCCGGGTTCAGGGGCTGGAACAGGGCACCGGGGGTGGCCATTGGGGTGACCGCCGCACCGGTGGGCACAAAGGTCGCGGGTGCCGGACTGGCGGCCAGCGCCAGAGCCAGGAAGAGTCCGGTCATGCGTGTCGATCCTGCTGCAGAATTCTTTGTTTTCGCACAAGTTCATGACGAACCGACGTCACTGGCAACCCCTTGTTATATAGTTTCACGCCAAATCGACATCAGTTTCCGACGGAGTCGATCCCAGATGGCGATTGCTGACGAACGCCGCAAAGCCCCCCGACGACGGACACGGCTGAGTGTGGCCGTGGCGTGGGACGAGCCGCCGGAGGTGGTCCGCGGCACCTTCAAGGACATCAGCGAGGTTGGTGGCCGCATCCTGCTGGACGAGGACGTGACCGTTCCAGACAGCTTCGATGCCATTCAGTTGACGGCGGGGCTGCTGCATGAATGCCGCGTGGTCTGGCGGGCCGAGCCTCTGGTCGGGGTGGCATTCAACCGCTCGGTCCCCCTCAAGGGGGTCCAGGAGCCCCGACTGATGAAGCGCGCGCAGTTGTGGATCCGGCTGCTGAACCGCTGAACGGACGGCCGGTCCTAGTAGGGCCCATGCACGGAATTTGACGCCGGCGCGGGAGCCGCGGCCTTCGGCGGAGAATGCGCACTGTCGGCGGCTTCGGTTGCCGGGGATGCAGACGGCGCCGACGAGGCAGGCTCATCCCCACTGTCATCCAGGGTATTGTCCGCATCCGCCTGGGCCCTGCGGGCCCGCAGGCGCGCTGCCGCCGGATCAATGGCACCGTTCGCGGCCCCCGGATCGAGGGCCGCCGCCGGGGGCACGCCCTGCAGATTCATGGGATGTCCGGTGCTGACCGGCAAGGGCAGCGGCTGGGGCTCCGCCGTAGGGCGCTGTCCCTGCTGCAGGCCCAGCGCAAAGCCCAGCGCGCCGAGGGCCACAATGCCCATTCCGACGCCTGCAACAATCCGGTGATCGGTCAATTTCATCCCGACACCCTAGAGCATGGTTCACAGAAATTGAAAACCGGCCTGCGCGCGGCAGACCGGCTTTCCGGATCGGTTCAGGTCAGTCTCCGGCGTGGTCGGACGGCCACGCCGGATCCGGCCGGGTCCGTCAGACCGCAGGCTTGGCCACCCGGGCCTTGGCCACCTTGCCGGACGCCGGCTTGCGCCCGCCCTGGCCCAGGCCGCTCTGCTTGGCGAGGTTCGACCGCGCCGCGGCGTAGTTCGGGGCCACCATCGGATAATCCTTCGGCAGGTTCCACTTCGCACGATACTGCTCCGGGGTCAGATCGTACTTGGTGCGCAGGTGACGCTTCAGCGACTTGAACTTGCGACCGTCCTCGAGGCAGATCAGGAAGTCCGGCGTGATGGACTTCTTGACCGAGATGGCCGGAGTCTGGGCCGGAGCCGCAGGCTCGGCCTCAACGCCCGTGGCGATTTCCGCAAGGGTCTTGTGAACCTGATGGATCAGGCCCGGCAGGTCCGCGGCCGCCAGGGTGCTGTTGCTGACGAACGCCGAGACGATGTCGGTGGTCATTTCGATGAGATCAGGCGAGT
>DAINBM010000116.1:0-7344 GCA_036732965.1 Caulobacteraceae bacterium
TAGGTCTGCAGGCCGAGCAGCTTGTAGGCCTCGTGGATCAGGCGGTTCAGGCCCGGCTCCTCGAGCCCCAGCGTCTCCAGGAACTCGGCCCGCTCCTCCTGATCGAGCATGGCGATCTCGCTCTCGATCTTGGCGGAGATGACCACGGACTTGGCCCCGTCGCGGGCCGCGCGCTCGGCCACGGTGGCGGACAGGCTGTTGCCCTCGCCCGCACTGCCTTCGTCCACATTGCAGACATAGAGGGCCGGGAGGGCGGTCAGCAGCTGCAGCATCCACCAGGCCTTGTGATCCTCCTTCGACACCTTGGAGTAGGCGGCGCGGGCGGGACGGCCCTCGTTCAGCTCGGCCAGTGCCAGCTTCACCAGTTCCAGCGTCTTGGCGCTCTCCTTGTCGGAGCCCGCCTTGGCGCGCTTCTCCAGATTGGGGACGCGCTTCTCCAGGCTCTCCAGGTCCGCCAGCATCAGCTCGGTCTCGATGATGTCGAGGTCGGAGAGCGGGTCGACCCGGCCCTCCACATGGATGATGTCCCCGCCCTCGAAGCAGCGGGCGACAAAGGCCACGGCGTCGCAGTCGCGGATATTGGCGAGGAACTGGTTGCCCAGGCCTTCGCCCTTGGAGGCGCCCCGGACCAGGCCCGCCACGTCCACGAAGGTGATCCGGGCCGGGATGATCTCCTTGGATCCGGCGATCTTGGCCAGCTGGTCCAGCCGCGGCTCGGGCACCGCCACCTCGCCCTCGTTGGGCTCGATGGTGCAGAACGGATAGTTGGCGGCCTGGGCGGCGGCGGTCTGGGTCAGGGCATTGAACAGGGTCGACTTGCCGACATTGGGCAGGCCGACAATGGCGACTTTCAGGGCCATGGGGTCCTACGGAGCGAGGGGAGGGAGCGGTTGGCCGGTCTTATGGCCGCTGGAAGGCTGGTTGACCAGAGCCTCCGGTCGCGTAGCCTGCGGCGCACAGAAGCGACACACCCGGAAGGACCCGCCCGTGACCCCCTCTCCCAAGGACTTCGACGTCATCGTCTATGGCGCCACCGGCTTCACCGGACGCCTGGTGGCGGAGTATCTGCTGAAGACCTATGGCGCGGCCGGACCGGTCCGCTGGGCCATGGCCGGTCGCAGCGCCGCCAAGCTGGCCGAGGTGCGGGACCTGATCGGGGCCCCCGCCGACCTGCCGCTGATCGCCGCCGACGGGACCGATGCCGTGGCCCTTGCGGCCCTGGCCTCCCGGACCAAGGCGGTGATCACCACCGCCGGCCCCTACCAGCTCTACGGCGCAACCCTGGTGGCCGCCTGCGCCGCGGCGGGATGTGACTATGTGGACCTCGCCGGCGAGTCCAACTGGATCGCCGAGATGATCGCCGCGCACGAGGCCACCGCCAAGGCCACCGGGGCCCGGCTGGTCTTCTCCTGCGGCTTCGACTCGATCCCCTTCGACCTGGGCGTCTGGTACGTGCAGCGGGAGGCGGCCGCTCGTTTCGGGGCACCGTCCCGCCGGGTGCGGGGCCGGGTGCGGGGCATGCAGGGGACCCTGTCCGGCGGCACCTTCGCCAGCGGCATGGCCACCATGATGGCCGCCCAGAAGGACCCGTCCGTGGGGGTGCTGCTGGCCGATCCCTTTGCGCTCACCCCCGGCTTCAAGGGCGTGGCCCAGCCGGACGGGGACACCCCCTACGAGGACACGGTGACGGGCAGCTGGGTCGGCACCTTCATGATGGCGGGGATCAACACCAAGGCCGTGCACCGGACCAACTTCCTGATGGGCCATGCCTGGGGGACGGACTTCCAGTACGACGAGATGATGATGCTGCCCGGCCCGCCGAAGTCGGGCGGCGGCGGTGGGGCCGGGTTCGGCCTCGGCGGCGCGGCCCCGCCCCAGCCGGGGGAAGGCCCCTCGAAGGCGGAGCGGGAGGCCGGCTTCTACGACGTCCTGTTCATTGCCGAGGGGCCGGACGGATCGACCGTCCGCGCGGCGGTGAAGGGGGACATGGATCCGGGCTATGGCTCCACCTCCAAGATGCTGGCCGAGGCGGCGCTCGCCCTGGTGTTCGACGTGGATCGGTCGGTGACACCCGGGGGCTGCTGGACCCCGGCGGCGGCCATGGCCTCGGCCCTGCTGGCGCGCCTGCCGGCCCGGGCGGGGATCACCTTCGACGTGGAGGGGTAGGGCTGGCGGGGGTCGGGACGGGAAGGTCCGGCCCGCCTCATCCTGACGACCGTTCCGGGACCTGTATCATCCCGAGGCGCTCCGCCGGGGCGTCTCGACGGATACCGGGCGTCAGCGCGCCACGGCCTCCGCTACGCTGGCAAACCCTTCCGCCCTGAGCCTCGCCGCCAGGTCGCGGCGGATGCGCAGCACCAGACCCGGGCCCTCATAGGCCATGGCGGAATAGATCTGCACGGCACTGGCCCCCGCCCGCAGCTTGGCATAGGCGTCGTCGCCGCTGGCCACGCCGCCGGCACCGATCAGGACCAGGCGTCCCTTCGCCGCCTGGCGGAACAGGTCCAGCACCCGGGTGGAGGGCCCCATCAGCGGCGCGCCGGACAGGCCCCCGGTCTCGTCCCGATGGGCGGAGATCAGGCTGTCCGGCCGGGCCAGGGTGGTGTTGGAGACGATGATCCCATTGACCCCGGCGGCGACGGCCACCCCGGCCATGGCCTCCACCTCGTCCTCGCCCAGGTCCGGCGCCACCTTGACGAACATCGGCGGGTTCAGGGCCGTGGCCCCCACCAGGGCCCGGCGGGCCTCACCCAGGCGGCCGGTCAGCTCCTCCAGGGCGGCGCGGGACTGCAGGGCCCGCAGGCCGGGCGTGTTGGGGGACGAGATGTTGACCGTGAAATAGTCGCAGGCGCCCCAGAGCCGGGTCAGGCCCGTGACATAGTCGGCGATGCGGTCGGCCGCGTCCTTGTTGGCCCCCAGATTGGCACCGACCGGACCGGACAGGGGACGCTTCAGGGCCCGCAGGCGCGCCTCGAAGGGCTCGAGCCCCCCATTGTTGAAACCCATCCGGTTGATCACCGCCCGGTCCTCGGTCAGGCGGAACAGGCGGGGCCGGGGATTGCCGGCCTGGGGATAGGGCGTGACGGTCCCGCACTCCACGAAGCCGAACCCGGCCCGAAGCATGGGGCCGGGGGCCTCCGCATTCTTGTCGAACCCGGCCGCGAGGCCGATCGGATTGGACAGCCTCAGTCCGCACAGCTCCGTGGCCAGCACCGGATCCGGGGCGGACCGGTCCACGGGCCCGAGACCCATCCGGAGCGCGCGGATCGTCAGGACATGGGCGTCCTCCGGATCCAGCAGGTGAAAGGCGCGGGTGGCGGAGCGGTAGAGGTCGGTCATGGCAGGAGCGGGCCCAGCTGCGGCACGCCGTCGGCATCCAGCGGCGCCTCGGTGACAGCGCACACCCGGGCGGTGTCCAGGGGGCCGTACAGGTGCGGGAACAGCTGGCCGCCGCGGGAGGCCTCCCAGGTCAGGGCTGCGCCCAGTGTCGCGGCCTCCACCGCCAGCACCACCAGATCCGGCTGGCCGCGGAAGTGCAGCCGGGCCGTCTCCTGCGCCTGGGCGGCCGTGGAGAAGTGGATGTAGCCGTCCGCCAGGTCGATGGCCGCGCCGTCGAAGCGCCCGGCCGCGACGGCCGTCTGCCACAGGGTCCGGGGCAGGATCTTGTAGATCCGGCTCATTCGCCGCCGCCGCCGCCATGGTCCCGGGCCAGCAGCCAGCCCTCCAGCCGGGCACTGCCGGAGGACAGGTCGAAGACCCCGGCCGTGGCCGTGGGCATGCCGCTGCGCACCGCATGGAGGTCCGCCGCGCCGGCCGAGCCCCGGGCCAGCAGGGCCATGGAGGCCTCGTGCAGGCCGGGATTGTGGGCGATCACCATCACCGTGCCGACCTCCGGCCCCGCCTGGGCCGCGGCCAGCAGGGCAGAGGCGGGGGCGTTGTAGAGCGCGTCGTCGATCACCGGCTCCGCGCCAGGAAAGGCCCCGGCCATGGCGCTCCAGGTCGCACGGGTGCGTGTCGCGCCGGACACCAGCACCCGGTCCGGCGAAAGACCGCGCTCGGCCAGGAGCCGTCCCATCAGGGCCGCATCGCTGCGGCCGCGATCGGTGAGGTCACGGTCAAAGTCTTCGCCGCTGTCGGCGCGCCGCTCCGCCTTGGCGTGGCGGAACAGGATCAGTCGCTGCATGGGAGGCCCGCGGGTCGGTTCAGGGACTCCTCCATAGACCACCGCGGGTGGGGTGGGGAAGGGGCGGGCGCGGATGCGGGTCGCCCGGGGGCGGGGTCCGAGACGGCCTGACGCCCCTTGCCGATCGCGCCAACCGTCTGATCCGCCCTGAGCACACACGCGCGTCATCCCGAGGCACTCCGAAGGGGCGTCTCGAAGGCCGCAAGCCCCCTCAGGTCTTGCGCCGGGGCTGGTAGGGGCGCTTGTCCCGCCACTCCCTCGCGAAGGACTCCAGGGCCTCGTCGGGCATGTCCGGCAGCATCACCACCAGCCGGGCCAGAAGATCGCCGCGCTTGCCCTGGGCATCGATCGCGCCCCGCCCTTTGAGGCGCAGGGTCTGGCCGGAATTGGCCCGCGGCGGCACGGTCAGGCTGACCGGACCGTCCGGCGTCGGCGCGTCGACCCGGGCCCCGAGGATGGCATCGGGCACACTGATCGGCAGGTCCATGGACAGATCGGCCCCGTCCCGGCGGTAGAGGGGGTGGGGGCGGAGGGCCAGCTCGATCAGGGCATCGCCCGCAGGGCCACCCAGCCGCCCGGCCTCGCCCTTGCCCCGAAGGCGCAGGACCTGTCCGTCCCGGGCCGCGGCGGGGATGGTCAGATCCAGGGTTGCGCCGCTGGGCAGGCTGATCCGCTTGGGCCCGCCCTTGATGGCCTCCTCCAGGTCGATTTCCAGGCGCAGGCGCAGGTCCTCGCCCTTCACCGGACCCCGGGCCCCGGAGCCGCCGGCTCCGCCCTGGGGACCGGCCCCGGCGCGGTTGCCGAACATCTCCGCCAGAATGTCCTCGAAGTCGCCGGCCCCGCCGCCGCCGCCTCCGAAGGGACCGCCGCCGCCGGGTCCGGCCCGGCGGCCGCCGCTGCGGGCCCCGAACGGCCCGCCGCCGCCCCCGAAGGGCCCTGCGCCGCCGCCGAAGCCGCGCATGGACTCCCGTCCGTCGGCATCGATCTCGCCCCGGTCGAACCGGGCCTTCTTCTCCGGGTCGCCCAGGATGTCGAACGCGGCACTGACCCGCTTGAAGCGTTCCTCCGCGGCGGCATTGCCGGGATTGACGTCCGGGTGGTTGGCCTTGGCCAGCTTGCGGAACGCCTTGCGGATATCGTCGGCGCTGGCCGAACGGGACACGCCCAGGGTCTGATACGGATCTTGCGTCACGCGGGGTTCCGGTTGCTCGAAGGCTCGACGACGCGGGACGGATACCGCCCCGGACACGGCTTCACTTAAACCTTGCACCGGCAGGCGCAAGGGGGTGATGTGGCAAAATTGTCACAACACCTGCCGGGCCGGGCTGCCCCAGCCGAACACCTGGTAAATTTTGCGAAACGGACTGAGGCGATCGTGCCGACATGGTGGCTAAGGCGCGACGTTGTTCTTACGGCGCTATCGGGCTTTGCTATGACGTTTGTCCCCTCTATGGTGGTCCTATGACAACCCGCCTCACTCCAAATGAGATGATCTCAATCGGAACGCACCTGTTCCTCGATTCCCATGGCCGGATCGGACGCAGAGATTTCTGGTTGGCGGCCGGGGGGCTTTTGATCGTGAGCAATCTGCTGCACCTGATCTGGGGCATTGGCTCATTGATTTCGTTTGCGCTTTTCTATTGCTGGATCTGCCTGTTCGCTAAGCGTCTGCATGATATGGGCCGATCTGGCTGGTTGCAGCTGGCACCTCATGTAATCAACGCGGTCTGCTTGGTGATCGGCGTGACGCTGGGTGCCTTCGGCCTCATCATGACGTTCTTCTCCGGACGGGCAGCTGCGGCGACGGGGGTGTTGTTTGGTGGTGTGATGGCCTGGGCGGGAGCTCTTCTGACAATATTCGGATTTGCGGCTCTGAACACACTGCTGTTTGTCTTTTGGATCGGCCTCTCTCGTGGTCAGGACAGCATCAATCCGTACGGTCCTGTGCCTGGCTCAATCATTCCCGTCGGTCCGACGCATCGTCATCCATGAAGCCGGCTTGCATTCAATTTTTTGCATTTGCCCTTGAGTGGGCCGATTGAAGCTGGTGAATGCCCACAGCGAAAGAGAAGCGGCGAACCGCGTGCCGGAGCCGGCGGAAGATGTCCGATACGTTAGCACATTTCGATTCTCCCTCAGCCCCTTGAAAGTGGCGGAACGAAGGTTTGAGTGGTTTCCACCATTCCCGATGACGGGTGGTTGGCTCCGCCCCGACACCTTGACTTCCCGTGCCATTCGTCCGACCTCCCTCCCATGAGCAGGAGCCTGGACGCGGGCGCGGAGACAGCGACGGAGCTGAGCGGCTGGGCCTCGGTCCGGCGGTTGGCGGCCACGTGGCTGCTGCCCCGGTGGGGCGAGGTGGCCGGGTCCATTGCCTGCGCGGTCGTGGTCGCCGCGGCCACCGCCCTGGCCCTCTATCTCCTCGATCCCGTCATCAAGAGCGTGTTCGGGCCCCACCGGCCGAGCTTCACCGAGATCCTGTGGGTGCCGGCGGCCTTCATCCTCGTCGGCGGGATCCGCGGCATCGCCCAGGTGGGACAGGCGACCCTCGTCAACCGGGTGGGCCACTCCATCGTCGGGGAGATCCAGCTCTCCCTGTTCTCCCGCCTGATCCGCGCCGATCTGGCCCGCCTGCGCCAGCAGCACTCGGGCGCCTACCTGTCCTCGGTCCTCTATGACGCCACCCTGATCCGGGAGGGCCTGACCACCGGCGTGGTGAACTACACCCAGAACGCCCTGCAGGTGGTGGGGATGTTCGGCGTCATGTTCTACGAGGACTGGCTGCTGACCCTGGTCGTGCTGGGCGCCGCCCCCGTCGCCGCCTGGGTCATGCGCCGCTTCGGCAAGCGCACCCGCAAGGCCGCCACCGGGGCCATGGCCGAGACCTCGGCCCTGTCCACCGCGGTGATGGAGAGCCTGGACGGGGTCAAGGTGGTGAAGATCGACAACCGCGAGGCCTTCGAGGAGGGCCGGGTGGGGGAGGTGATCCACCGCCGGCAGCGCTTCATCATCAAGGGGGCCAATGCCCGGGCCGCTGCCGCCCCGGCGGCGGAGACCCTGACCACGGTGGTGACCGCCGCGGTCATCACCTATGCCGCCTGGCGGGGGCTGGGGATGAACCAGCTGATGGTGTTCCTCGGCGCGCTGGGGGCCATGAGCCA
>DAINBM010000117.1:0-7310 GCA_036732965.1 Caulobacteraceae bacterium
CGGATTTCGCGCCGTGGCCATGGACGTGCGGGGCTATGGCGGCTCGTCGAGACCCACCGAGATCACCGCCTATGACATGCAGACCCTGACCTCGGACATCGTCGGGGTCATCGACCGCCTCAGTCCCGACGCGCCGGCCGTCCTGGTCGGCCACGACTGGGGTGCCCCCCAGGTCTGGAACACCGCGCTGGTCCATCCGCAGCGGGTACGGGCCGTGGCGGGGCTTTCCGTCCCGTATCTCGGAGTGCCCAAGGCCTCGTTCTCGGTCTTGATCGACGAGGTCTTCACCCGTCGGGGCAAGTTCTTCTACCAGCACTATTTCCAGAAGACGCCCCAGGCGGAACAGGATCTGGAGGCCGATCCCCGGGATTTCCTCCGGCGGTTCTACTACGCCATCAGCGGCGATGCACCGGACGGGACCTGGCCCCATGACAAGGGCGTGGATGCGACCCTGCTCGACGGCCTGCCGGATCCCGATCCCTTTCCCTCGTGGCTGACCGACGCCGACCTAGACTACTACACCGCCGAATTCCGGCAGTCGGGGTTTCGCGGGCCGCTGAATCGGTACCGCAACCACGACCGGGACTTCCAGTGGCTGTCGCAGTTCGCCGGTCGCCGCATCCTGCAACCGGCCCTCTATGTGGGCGGCGAGCGGGACCTTGTGCTGTCGATGCTGGGCCGCGGGGACCTGGTGGCCATGATGCGGGCGGAAATGCCGGACCTGCGCGGTGCGCACCTGCTTCCCGGATGCGGTCACTGGACGCAGCAGGAGCGACCCGAGGCGGTGAATACCCTGCTGCTGGAATGGCTGGCAGGTCTCTGACGGCGGCCGCGCGGTGGACGGGCTTTCACCTTGACAGGGCAAAGCCCGGGTCCCGATAGTGATCACAGATTTCGCGGAGACCGGTAGGCGCGGCGCGGCGGACCGGATATGTTTCGTCCGGCCCACCGGCGCGACGTCCGCGTCACCGACAGCAAGGTCCGTCCCGTGACACACGACACGCCCATCGCCCGCGGCATGGCCGCCGACCCCGAGGAATGCCGGGCCTTCCTGCAGGACAATCCCGACATCCGCTACGTGGAGGTCCTGTTCACGGGCATGAGCGGCGTACCCCGGGGCAAGCGGCTGCGTCGCCACGAGCTGCAGGCCATCTATGACTATGCCCGCTTCCTGCCCGGCTCTGTTCAGGTGGTGGATATCACCGGCCAGGACGCCTACGACACCGGCCTCGTCTGGGAAAACGGGGATGCCGACATGCTGGCCCGCCCGGCGGCGGGCACCCTGGTCCGCGCCCCGTGGCTGGGATCGGACACCGCCCAGGTCCTGTGCTCGATGCACGAGCTGGACGGCACGCCCTCGGACCTCGATCCCCGGGTGGTGCTGCAGCGGGTGATCGACCGGTTCACGGCCGATGGCCTGACCCCGGTGACGGCCTGCGAGCTGGAATTCTACCTCCTCGACTCCCAGCGCACGGAAGACGGCAGTCTGCAGACGGCCAGGCACCCGGTGACCGGAGAACGGGCGCGGCTGAACGGGGTCTATGGCCTCGACGAGATGGAGGAGATCGGTCCGTTCCTGAGGGAGCTGTGGGACACCGCCGATGTTCAGGGTGTGCCGCTCGAGGGTGCCATCGCCGAGTATGGGGTCGGCCAGGTGGAGCTGACCCTCAGGCACAAGCCCGACGCCCTCCGGGCCTGCGACGATGCGGTGATGTACAAGCGTCTGGCCAAGGGCGTGGCCCAGCGCCACGGGCTGACCGCCACCTTTATGGCCAAGCCCTTTGCCGACCAGGCCGGCAGTGGCCTGCACATGCATGTGAGCGTGGCGGATGGACAGGGCCCCAACATCTTCGCCAGTGAAGCGCCGGAGGGTGACCCTCGGCTTAAGCACGCCATCGGCGGCATGAAGGCCTTGCTGGGCCCCTCCATGGCAATCTTTGCCCCCAATGCCAATTCGTTCCGGCGGTTCCGGGCCAATTCCTATGCGCCGGTCGCCCCCACCTGGGGCATCAACAACCGCACCGTCTCGTTGCGCATTCCCGCCGGTCCGGCCTCCACCCGGCATGTGGAGCACCGGGTCGCCGGGGCCGATGCCAATCCGTACCTCGCCGTCGCCGCCCTGCTCGCGGGGGTTCACTATGGGCTGAAGAACCGCTGTGATCCCGGACCGATGGTGACCGGGGACGGTTATGCCGCGGCGGCGAAGATGGACCTGCGGCTGCCGTCCAACTGGTTCGCCGCCATCGAGGCGTTCGAGCAGTCAGAGGTGATGAACGACTATCTCGGCGCCCGCTTCGTGAAGATGTACTGCGCCCTGAAGCGTCAGGAACAGGACCGCTTCTTCGAGGTTGTGACCCGGCTCGATCTCGACTGGTACCTGCACAATGCCTGAGCCGGCGGCGCCGCAGAGCCGTCGCCCGCACCGCCGCTCCCTGCTGGCGGCACTGGGCGCGTCCGGCGCGGCCGCCGTCGGGTTGAGCTTCGGCCTGGACGGCTGTTCGGAGAAGACCCGCCTCGGCAGCAATGGCGAGGCGGCCAAGCTCAACCTCTACAACTGGGACACCTACATCGGTAAGGACACGTTGAAAGACTTCCGGGCGGCAACCGGTGTCGATGTGAACATGAGCCTGTTCGCCAACAATGACGAGATGTTCGCCAAGCTGCGGGCGGGCAACCCAGGCTTCGACGTGATCGTCCCCACCAACGAATTCGTCACCCGTTTGCGGGTCGCCGACCTGCTCCAGCCGCTGGACCACGCCAAGATCCCCAACTTCCGCAACCTGCTGCCGGAATTCCAGAGCGTGGTCTTCGACCCGGGCCGCAGGTACTCGATTCCCTACACCTGGCTGATGCTGGGCATCGGATATCGCAAGTCGAAGGTGGACGGCGTGCCGGACAGCTGGAAGTGGCTCTTCGATTCCGATCGCTACAAGGGCCGGATCGGCCTGTTCTCCGAGGCCGACGATCTTGTCCGGCTGGCGGCCAAGTATCTCGGCCACTCGATTCGCAATGTGCCCGAAAGCCTGCTGCCGGTGATCGAGGCCATGTACATCCGACAGAAGAAGAACGTCCGCATGTTCCATGAGGACAACGGTCAGGACCTGCTTCTGTCGGGGGATATCGACATCGTGCTGGAGTACAATGGCGACATTGCCCAGGTGATGCAGGAGGATGACGACCTCGCCTTCGTCATCCCGAAGGAAGGTACGCTGATCAATTCCGACTGCCTGTGCATTCCCCGGGGAGCCCCGCGGCCGGACAATGCCCACCGCTTCATCAACTACCTGCTGGATGCCAGGGTGGGGGCCGACATCTCCAACACCATCATGTATCCCACCCCCAATGCCGCTGCGCTGGCCCTGATGCCGGAGAGCTATCGGAACAACACCGCCATCTTTCCGCCCAGGGACCGGATGGCGGTCAGCGAATACGGGGACTTCGAGGGCGTCGAGCGGACCCACATGTTCGACGAACTTCTCACCCGCGTGAAGGCGGCCTGACCATGGAGTGCACGCCCCGTGGCTGAGAACGTGGAGGAACACTGGTCCCGCTCGAAGGGCATGTTCGCCTCGCTGCTCGCGGGGCCGGTCCTGTTCCTGTTCGCCTTCCTGCTGGCGCCGCTGGCGATCATCTGGGGCTATTCCTTCGGTCACACCCAGGGACTGAAGGACATCGTCGTGGATGGCACCTTCGCCAACTATGCCCACGCCCTGAACCCGCTCTACCTGTCGATCCTGCTGAAATCCTTCCTGTTCGCCGGTCTCACCACGGGCATCTGTCTGGTGATCGGCTTCCCGGTGGCGCTGGCCATCACCTTTGCCCGGCCCCAGTCTAGGGCGTGGCTGCTGCTGGTGATCATGCTGCCCTTCTGGACCAACCTGCTGATCCGCACCTATGCCCTGATGGCCGTCCTGAGGACCCAGGGCTACATCAACGTTTTCCTCGGGTTCCTGTGGAAAGGGCTCGGCCGGATCCTGGCCTTGGCCCACGTGGCGCATCTGGCCCCGTTCCAGCCCCTGGACCTGCTCTACAACAACTTCGCCGTGGTGCTGGGACTGGTCTATGTCCAGCTGCCCTTCATGGTCCTGCCTCTCTATTCGGCCATGGACCGGCTGGACCGCTCCCTCCTGGAGGCCAGCCTCGACCTGGGCGCCGGGCACCTGCGGACCCTGTTCCAGATCGTGGTTCCGCTGGCCATGCCGGGGATCGCGTCGGGGGTCCTGGTAACCCTGATCCCGTCACTGGGCGCCTTCCTGACCCCGGACCTGCTGGGAGGCGTGGACAGCCAGATGATCGCCAATGTGATCGAGCGGCAGTTCAAGGCTGCCAATGACTGGCCCTTCGGTGCGGCCCTGTCGTTCCTGCTGATGTACGTGACCTTCGCCGCCATCGCGCTGCAGTCCATGTTCTCCCCCAAGGGAGGGCGTCGCCGATGACCGATGCCGCTCGCCTGCCCCGACCCAAGCCCGGGCCACTCGACTATCTGGCCCGCTGGCCGCTGCGCCTGTGGGTGGCGGGGACGGCCCTGTTCCTCTATGCCCCGCTGATCACGCTGATGGTTTTCAGCTTCAACAATTCCCGGCGCAACATCGTCTGGCGAGGCTTCACCCTCGACTACTACGCCCAGGTCCTCCAGGACGAGAGCCTGCAGCATGCCTTCGTCAACAGCCTGACGATTGCGCTGATCTCCACCCTTCTCAGTCTCGTGCTGGGTGCGGCGACCGCGCTGCTGCTCTGGCGGTTCCGTTTCCCGTACAAGCCCGGGCTGGAGGGGGCCCTGTCCATCCCCATCGTCGTGCCGGAGATCTGCATGGGCGTGGCTTTCCTGGTTTTCTTCACCAAGGTCGTGCCCTGGCCCACGGCCCTGCCCTGGCCGTTGAACCTGGGTGCCATCATCATTGCCCACGTATCCTTCTCGTTCAGCTTCGTGGCCAGCGTGGTCCGGGCCCGTCTCGCCTCGTTCAACCGGGAGATGGAAGAGGCCGCCCGGGATCTGGGAGCCAGTGAGTGGCGGACCCTGATGGACATCATCGTGCCGCACATGCGGCCGGGCCTGCTCGCCGGCGGTCTGCTGGCCTTCACCCTCAGCCTGGATGATTTCGTCATCACCTTCTTCACCTCGGGTCCGGACACCATCACCTTCCCGGTGAAGGTCTATTCCATGATCCGCTTCTCCGTGACGCCGGAAGTGAATGCCGCCTCCACCCTGCTGATCGTCATCACCGTGGCCCTCACCGCCATTGCGCTGCGGCTGCAGGGCAGTGACGCCGGCCGTGACCCCCTTTGAGATCCCGCCCATGACCGGACGTGCCATCATCACCTTCGAGAATGTCACGAAGCGCTACGGCAAGGTGGTGGCGGTGGACAATGTGTCCCTGTCCATCGACGAGGGGGAATTCTTCGCCCTGCTGGGCCCGTCTGGCTGCGGGAAGACCACGCTGCTGCGTATGGTGGCGGGGCTCGAGACCCCCGACGAGGGACGCATCCTGATCGACGGCCAGGATGTCACCCAGGTGCCGCCCAACCGGCGGCCGGTGAACATGGTGTTCCAGTCCTATGCGGTGTTTCCGCACATGACCGTGGCCGCAAACGTGGCCTACGGGCTCAAGGTCGAGGGCGTTCCGGAGGCAGAGATCGGCCCCCGGGTGGAACAGGCCCTGAAACTGGTCAAGCTTGATGGCTATGGCGCGCGCAAGCCCGACCAGTTGTCCGGCGGCCAGCGGCAGCGGGTGGCCCTCGCCCGCGCCCTGATCAAGAAGCCCCGGGTCCTGCTGCTGGACGAACCCCTGTCGGCGCTCGACGCCAAGCTGCGCGAGCAGATGCGCTTCGAGCTGTCCCAGCTCCAGACCCAGATCGGCGTCACCTTCCTGATCGTCACCCACGACCAGGACGAGGCGCTGGCCATGGCGTCCCGCTGCGCGGTGATGAACAAGGGTCTGCTGCAGCAGGTGGGGACCCCGTCGGACCTTTACGAATTCCCCAACAGCCGCTTCGTGGCCGACTTCATCGGGCAGGTGAACATCTTCGAGGGTCGCCTCGACATTGATGCCCCCGACCACGCCATGATCGCGTGTCCGGACCTGCCGGCACCGGTCTATCTTGACCATGGGGTCACCGGAGCCGCCGGCGCGACCGCGTGGGTGGCCCTGCGCCCCGAGAAGATCGAGCTGTCCGGCCGCCAGCCCGGCGATCTCCCGCCCAAGATGGAGGACGCCCCGCAGGGGGCCAACGTCGTGGCCGGCGAGGTACGGCACATCGTCTATCTGGGCTCGGAATCCCTGTTCGAGGTGGCGCTGGACGGTGGTGCCCGGGTCAAGGCGCTGCGCACCAACCTCACCCGCTGGGATCAGGAGGACTTTGCCGTGGGCCAGCCGGTCTGGCTCGCCTGGCATGCCTGCTCCCCGGCCATCCTCCTCAGCTGACCCGACAGTCCCGAGACATCCAACCCGACCCGAAGAAAGACATCCGATGACCCTGCGCAACCACGACATCGCCGAGCTCCGCCGCCTCGACCTCGCTCATCACCTCCCGGCCCAGGCCGACCATGGCCTGATGCAGAAGCTGGGCGGGTCAACCATCATCACCCGGGCCCAGGGCTGCCACATCTATGACGGGGATGGCCGTGCCATTCTCGACGGCATGGCGGGGCTCTGGTGCGTGCAGGTCGGCTATGGTCGGGAAGAGCTGGCCCAGGCCGCCTACGACCAGATGATCGAGCTGCCCTACTACAATACCTTCTTCAAGACCGCGACACCGCCCGCGGTGAAGCTGGCCGCCAAGATCGCCAGCCTGATGGGCGGCAATCTCAGCCACGTGTTCTTCAACAGCTCCGGCTCAGAGGCGGTGGACACCATCATCCGCCTGACCCGCTACTACTGGGCGGCCAAGGGCCAGCCGGAGAAGCACGTGATCATCGCAAGGACCAACGCCTATCACGGTTCGACGCTGGGCGGCGTCAGCCTGGGCGGCATGGGTCCGATGCGCGGCCAGGGCGGGCCGCTGGTGCCCGGCTTCGAACACATCATGCAGCCCTACGCCTTCAACCTCGGCTTCGGCGAGGACGAGGAGAGCTTCTGCAACCGTGCGGTCCAGGAACTGGAGGACAAGATCCTGGCCGTCGGGCCCGAGCGCGTGGCGGCCTTCATCGGCGAACCGGTTCAGGGGGCCGGCGGCGTGATCATTCCCCCGGCAGGATACTGGCCGAAGATCGAGGCCGTGTGCCGCAAGTACGGCATCCTTTTGATCTGTGACGAGGTGATCTGCGGCTATGGCCGGCTGGGCGAATGGTTCGGCTTCCAGAAGTACGGCGT
>DAINBM010000118.1:0-7266 GCA_036732965.1 Caulobacteraceae bacterium
ATCCGGACCGCAGCCGGTCGCGGCCCGGTCCGTCCTGCTCCGGTCGGCCCCGTGCCGGGCGGCCCGGCGGCGGGCCCACCAGCCCTGCAGGCCGAGCGTCCAGCCGGTCCAGCCGGCTGCTGCCGCGACGATCAGATAGACGAGAACCGTCTGTCCCATCTCAGCCCGCGCCCATGGCCAAGGCGGAGTGATAGACGACGAAGGCCGCCAGATAGGCGAGGCCGGTCATGTAGCCGAACATGATCAGCGGCCAGCGCCAGGAATTGGTCTCCCGCTTCACCACGGCCAGCGTCGAGGCGCACTGGGGGGCGAACACGTACCAGGCCAGGAAGGCGAGGGCGGAGGCCAGGAACCACTGGTGGGCCAGGCTCGCGCCGAGAACGCGGCTGGCATCCGTCTCGCCGGAGACCGCATAGACCGTTCCCAACGCCCCCACCGCCACCTCCCGCGCCGCCATGCCCGGGATCAGGGCCACGCTCATCTGCCAGGAGAAGCCGATGGGGGCGAGCAGGGGGGCGATGGCATGACCGATGACACCGGCGAAGCTGTAGTCGATGGCCGGCCCCGCGGCGGACGCGGGTTTGCCGGGGACCGTGCACAGGAACCAGATCAGCACCATCATCGACAGGATGGTTGTGCCCGCCCGGCGCAGGAAGATGTGGCCGCGCAGGGCGACGTTGCGCAGGACATTGGCGGGATCCGGCACCTTGTAGGAGGGAAGTTCCATCAGGAACGGCTCGCTGGCGCTGCGCCAGAACACCTTGCGGACCGCCCAGGCAACGATCAGGGCGCTGAGCATGCCGGTGGCGTACAGGCCGAAGAACACCAGTCCCTGCAGGCTCAGGACCCCCATCACCTGGCGGGCAGGTACGAAGGCCGAGATGATCAGGGTATAGACCGGTATCCGGGCCGAGCAGGTCATCAGCGGGGCCACCAGGATGGTGGTCAGCCGGTCCCGCCGGTTGTCGATCACCCGGGTGGCCATGATCCCCGGAATGGCGCAGGCAAAGCTCGACAGCAGCGGGATGAAGGCCCGGCCATGCAGGCCGGCACCCCCCATGATCCGGTCCAGCAGGAAGGCGGCGCGGGCCATGTAGCCCACATCCTCCAGCAGGATGATGAACAGGAACAGGATCAGGATCTGCGGCAGGAAGACCACAACGCTGCCCACACCGGCGATCACCCCCTCGCTGATCAGGCTGCGCAGGAGGCCCTCGGGCAGCCGCTGCGCCACCAGGGCGGAGAGGGCGTCGAACGCCGCGGTGATCAGTTCCATCACCGGCCTTGCCCCCGTGAAGACGGCCTGGAACATCAGGAACAGCACCGTCAGCAGGATGCCGATGCCCCAGACGGGGTGCAGCAGGACGTCGTCCAGTCGTCCCGTCCAGGTGTCCGGTCGCCGGGGCGCACGGACGCTGGCCTTCAGGATGCGTTCGGCTTCCCGGTGCAGCTGCCGGATCTCCGCGGCGGACGGCTCGGACCAGTCGTGGTCGCCGCGGTTTGTCAGGCCCGCGGCGGCGGCCGCATCGGCCCGGGCCTCCACGGCGGTGACCAGCTCGGCAATGCCCCGGCGGCGGGTGGCGACGGTCCCGATCACGGGCATGTCCAGCTCGGCGGACAGGCGGTCCGCATCGATGTCCAGGCCCTGGCGCTGGGCGATGTCCACCATGTTCAGAGCCAGTACCGCGGGACGGCCGACGGCCTTCAGCTCCAGCGCCAGCCGCAGGACCAGGCGCAGGTTGGTGGCGTCGGCCACGCAGATCACCACGTCCGGCGGGACCTCGCCCTCCAGCCGCCCGAGGACGGCGTCGCGGGTAACGACCTCGTCCGGACTGCGGGCGCGAAGGGAGTAGGTCCCGGGCAGGTCGAGCACGACGGTGTTGCGACCGCTGGGCGAGATCACCCGGCCTTCCTTGCGCTCCACCGTCACGCCGGCATAGTTGGCCACCTTCTGTCGGGATCCGGTCAGGGCGTTGAAGAGCGCCGTCTTGCCGGAATTCGGATTGCCGACCAGGGCGACCCGCAGCAGGTCGGTGTGCGGCTCCGGCGGCGAAGCGGGTGTTGGCGGGGCGGTGACGTCCGCAGGGATGGGCGGGGTCATGGGCGCGCATCCGTCCGGATCATCACGCCCCGGGCCTCCCGGCGGCGCAGCGCCACCCGCATGTCGTCGATCTGCACGCAGATGGGATCGCGGCCGATGAAGCCCTCGTGCAACAGCTCCACCCGGGCGCCTTCGACGAAGCCCATCTCCAGAAGCCGACGCTCGAGCTCATCGGCCTGATCCTCCGTCGGGGACGGATGCGGTCCACCCACGGCGGCGATCACGCCGCGCAGGCCCCGGTGGCCGTCGGCGAGGGACACCAGCCCCTCGGCGGCAGGGCCGGGCGGTTCATCTTTCGGCGGGCGGGACGCAGGATTCACGGGGGACACGGGCACTCACTGTCGCGAGCGATTATCACTAGCAACTTCCGGTCAGCCAAACAATAACATCGCGGGGCAGGATATGGCGGACGCGGACGTTCATCCGCGGGTCCGGCCAAGACCTTACAAAGATTTCATGAGGTGTTTCGCATCCAAAGGGGTCTTGATCCACCTCTGACAGGGGGAGAGCGTCGTGATGTGGCGCTTGCCGCAGGATGTGACCGCCGCCGGACCGGTGACGGGACACCCCGACAAATGGAGATCGAGATGATGGCCGTGACCGAAGTTGCCGATACCGCAAATGCCCTGGTGCCCATTGCCCTGTTCGGGATGATCGGCGCGATCGTCGTCGGGAACCGATACTTCCGGCACAAGGAGCGGACCCAGCTGCAGGACACGCTGCGGGCGGCCTACGAGCGCGGTCAGACCGTCCAGCCGGAACTGCTGGCCATGATGACCTCGGACCCGCGGCCGCTGAAGCCGACCTTCGGGCCGGAGCGGGATCTGCGCCGGGGTCTGTTCTGGATCGCATGGGCCCTGGCCCTGCTGGCGGCGGGCGGGGCGTTCTATTATTACGACCCCTCCAACGACACCACCGGTGCCTTCATGGGCTTTGCCTGCTTCCCGGGCTTCGTGGGGCTGGCCTATCTGCTCATCTACTTCCTGACCCGCGGAAAGACCCGCGGCTGACCCGGGCCGGCATTCAGGAGACGGCCCGATGGGGGGTCCGCCCGGCGCGCAGGTCGCGCCCACCAAACCACTGACGGGGCTCCATGATGTGGAGCTGGCGCAGCTGGCCATGACGGCTGATCGCCGGGCGTTCGGCGAACTGGCGCGACGCCACGGCTCGGCTGTCCGCGCCCTGCTGCGGCGGATGGGGGCCGATCCGACCCTGGCCGACGATCTGGCGCAGGACGCCTTCCTGGCGGCGTTCGAGGCGATCACCGACTTCCGCGGGGAGGGCTCCTTCGCCGGCTGGGTCAAGCGTATCGCCGCCCGGCTGTACATCAAGCGCTGGCGTCGGCGGGCGGAGCTCGATCCTGCGCCGGAGGGGGCCGAGCAGGCCGATGGGCAGGCCTCGGATGGGCTGGCGGACCGGCGGCTCGACCTCGATGTGGCCCTCAAGGACCTCAGCGCGCCGGAGCGGCTGTACGTGTCCCTGTGCTACGGAGCCGGATTGAGCCACGCCGAGGCCGCCGAGGCCACGGGGACGCCCCTGGGAACGGTCAAGTCGCACGTGAAGCGCGCCCTGGAAAAGCTCAAGCGACGGCTTGCGGCGGACGGGACCGCCCCGTCACCGGGTCCGGATGAAGGGAGACTGGCTCATGGCTGATCAGGACTTCGACGCACAGCTGGCCCGGATGTTCGCGGCGCATCCGTCCTTTCCAGATCAGACGGCCTTTGCGCAGAAGGTGGAGGCCCGCCTGGACCGGGGCTTTGGCCTGCGGCGGGTGGTCATCGGTGTGCTGGGACTGGGAGGGGGGCTGATCGCCGCCGGCCAGGGTCTTGGCGGCACCCTGATCGGACGGATGCTGTCGGCCAGCCATGCCTCGGTCAATGTGGCCCAGCAGACCGCCAGCAGCGCGCCGGACCTGCTGGCCCTGGTCGGTGCGTCCTGGGGGCTCAGGATCCCCTCCGTCGGGACCGAGGTTCTATGGTTGGTCCTGGGCCTGCTGGCGGTTGCGGCGGCCCTGCTGGCCACGCGGGCGCTGGAGGAGATCTGACCCGATCCGGTGGTGGTACCCGATCCGAGGGCCTCGGTCGACCGCATGGCCCCATTTCCGCCACGGTGCCGGGGCGTGGATCAACGGAACGGCGGGCGGCCAAGGGATTTTCCAAGGCGCATTGCCCGCGGAAGACAAGGGCGATAGTTTGCGGCGGCCCCGGCGGAACTCTTGGGCCGGCGGACCTTGCAAGAGACCTGACCTTGTCCAGAGTGGAGCCGAGCGCGCGTGGCTGATATTTTTGAAGAAGTCGAAGAGCAGCTCCGTTCGGACCGCTACATTGCCATTGCCAAGCGCAGCTGGCCCTTCGCCGCCGGCGCTGCGGGCGTGGCCCTTCTGCTGTCTCTGGGGCTCTGGGGCTGGGACCGTCACCAGTCCGGCCTGCAGGCCAGCGCATCCGAAGCCTACAATCGCGGCCTTGACGCCGTAACGGCAGGCGATCGGGCCAAGGCGGAGGCAGAGTTCAGCGCCGTGGCCAAGGATGGCCCGCGCGGCTATCGCACCCTGGCCCTGATGCAGGAGGGGGCCCTTCGCCTCTCCGACAAGAAGACGGCCGAGGCCATCGCCATGTTCGACCAGGCCGCACAAGTCGCGCCGGACCAGATCCTGGCGGACTCGGCCCGGCTGAAGGCGGCCTTTGTCGCCATGGACAACGGCATGCCGCTGCCCGAGCTGGAAGCCCGCATCACCCCCCTGACCGGCGTCGACCGCCCGTATCACGTGGCCGCTCGCGAGGCCCTGGCCATGGCCCGCCTCGCGGCCGGAAAGGCCAAGGACGCCCGTGCGGATTTCCAGGCGCTCAGCCTGACGCTGGATGCGGACGATGCCACCCGCAACCGGGCCCAGGCCGCCGTCGCCCTGATCGATTCGGGCGCGGCTGCGAACCTTCCTGCGGTCCTGAAGATCGCCCGCACGCTGCCCCCGCCGGTTGCCCCGATGCTGCCGCCGATCGCCGACCCCGCCGGAGCCCAGTAGATGTCCCTGTTCAAGATCAACGCGATGCGGTTCGCAGCCGTGGCGCTGGTGGCCAGCGTCGGTCTGGCCGCGTGCGGTCCTCTGCATGCACCGGGCATCCCCTTCGCGGGTCCTTCGGCCAAGCAGAAGGCGGCCGCGGCGAAATCCAAGGTGAAGGGCGAGCGCATCCCGGTGCTCAGCCTCAACAAGCCGCTGGAGGCGTCTCCGGCGCTGAAGGGAATCGGCTTCTCCATCTCGCCGGCCCAGGACAATGCGGACTGGACCATGGGCGGCGGTAACGCGACCCACGCCATGGAGCATGTGAAGGGGGGCAGCGGGCTCAAGATCGCGTGGCGCAAGCGGATTGGTGACGGCGACTCCTTCGATGCCCACATCACCGCCCAGCCCGTGGTGCAGGACGGTGTCATCTACGCCCTCGATGGTCATGCCCGCATCACGGCGCTCGATGCACAGACCGGGAGCACCCTCTGGTCGGTGAACCTCGCGCCGAAGCGGGTGGGGGCGAAGGACGCGTACGGCGGCGGGCTCGCCGTGGACAAGTCCGCCGTCTATGTGACCTCCGGCTATCGCTTCGCCGCCGCCCTTGACCTGAAGACCGGGGCTGTGAAGTGGCAGACGGCCACCAACACCCCGCTGCACGGGGCCCCCAACCTGTCGGCGGGCAAGCTGTTCGTGGTCGACACCCTCGACCAGCTGCATGCCATTGATATCGCCACCGGAGCGGAAGCCTGGACCTATCAGGCGCTGGAGGAACCGGCGCGGATGCAGGTGGCCTCGAGCCCGGCCGTGGATGGCGACATTGTCGTGGCCCCCTTCGCCTCGGGGGAACTGACCGCCGTCCGTACCGCCAATGGCAATGACGCCTGGTCCTTCGTCCTGTCCCTGACCAACCGCAACAACGCCCTCTCCGAGATTCGTGACATTGCCGGCCTGCCGGTGATCTATCGCGGGGACGTGGTGGCGGGCAGCCATTCCGGTGTGTTCGCGGCGGTGGATATCCGGACCGGCCAACCCCGCTGGTCGCAGCCGATCACCTCGGTCTCCAGTCCGTGGGTGTCCGGGGACGTGATCTACATCACCGATCAGGCGGGGCAGGTCATCTGCCTCAGCCGGGACGCCGGCCAGGCCTACTGGATCCAGGGGCTCAACAAGGGGCTGCGCAAGAAGCTGCGGTCCGTGTGGTCCGGGCCCCTGCTGGCGTCGGATCGGTTGCTGCTGGTGTCTTCCCGGGGCGAGCTCCGGGCCCTGGATCCGCACACCGGCGAGAAGGTGGCATCCCTGCACCTCGGTCCGTCCGCCTTCATCACGCCGATCGCCGCGGGGGGCACCGTCTTCGTGATCGCCGACAATGGCGAGCTGATCGCCGTCCGCTAGACGCAGGCCATCGGCGCGCGGCCCGGACCCGATCTGCAATCATTGGACGACGGTGGGGATTTTCCTGCTATAGGGTCCCTTTGCACCTTTGAGAAAGCAGTCCAGCCGTGGCGCTCAAGCTCGCCATCGTCGGCCGACCCAATGTCGGCAAGTCGACCCTGTTCAATCGTCTGGCGGGCAAGAAGCTCGCCATTGTCGATGACCGCCCCGGTGTGACCCGCGACCGGCGCGTGGCCGCCGGGCAACTGGGCGACATCACCCTCGAGTTGATCGACACCGCAGGCTTCGAGGACGTGGACGACGAGAGCCTCGAGTCCCGCATGCGGGCCCAGACGGAACAGGCCATCGATGACGCCGATGTCTGCGTCTTCGTCATCGACAGCCGGGAGGGCGTCACCCCCCTCGACCGGATCTTTGCCGACCTGCTGCGCCGCCGGAACTCCCCCGTGATCCTTGCCGCCAACAAGGCGGAGGGAAAGGCGGGCGACATCGGCATTTCCGAGGCCTATGGCCTGGGCTTCGGCGACCCCATCGGCATCTCCGCCGAACACGGGGAGGGCATGAGCGACCTGTTCCAGGCCCTCATCGCCCTGATGCCGGAGCAGACGGCTCCGCCGGAGGATCTCGACCCGTTCAATGACGGGGATGAGGAACCGGACCTGCTGGACGGGGAGGCGGAGATCCCGCCGGTGGACCTGTCCCTGCCGGTGCGGATTGCCATTGTCGGCCGCCCCAATGCCGGCAAGTCGACCCTGGTCAACCGTCTGATCGG
>DAINBM010000119.1:0-7213 GCA_036732965.1 Caulobacteraceae bacterium
CCGGGGGGGCACCGATGTCGCCCGGAGCGGCGGTCGTACCCGGGCGGTCGCGGGCTGGCTGATCCATCTGGGCTTTTCCCTCGCGGCCGGCGACCTTGTGTATTTCCATTCCGGCCCGCCCCAGACCTTCGGCGTCACTCTACTGGGCGTGCTCATGTTCCGGACGCTGGTGGAGGACTATGCCCGGCCGCCGCGTCTGCTGATCAACCTGCTGCCGCCCCTCGCGCTGCTTGGCCTGATCCAGATCGGTGCGGGACGGAGCGAGCTGCACAACGGCACGCCGTGGATGATGCTGCCGACCCTGTCGAGCGTCATTCTCGTGCTTTTGGTGCTGCGGTCGCTGTTCCTTGACCTGCACGGCAATCTCCAGCGCTTCCAGCGGGCGGCGAGCCGGGCGGACCGCTCTGCCAGGACCCTGGCGACCAGCGCCAAGCTGACCGAACTGGCGGAGGAGCTGGCGGGCGTCAGCCACTGGCGGTTCGACATGGCGCGTCAGACCTTCAGTCTCGGTCATGGCGCGGCCCGGATCCTCGGCCTGCCCGCAGGTGTGGGGGAACTGGCGCGCGACGAGCTGCTTGCCATCTATGCGCCGGAGGACCGAGACAAGCTGCTTCGGGCGGTGCAGGACGCGATGGCCGAGGAGCGCCCCTACAATACCGAAGCCGCCATCCTCATGCCCGATGGTGAGCGTCGCTACATCGCGACGAATGGCGCCTTCCAGCGGAACGCCGACGGCGGGATCGTCGCGGTCTTCGGTGTCATGATGGACGTCACCGACGCCCGCCGCCGCGAGCAGGCGCTGCAGGAGAGCGAGGCCCGGTTCCGCATGCTGGCCGACCACGGCACGGATGTGGTCGTCTGGATCAGCGCTGCCGGGGAGATCCGCTATGTGTCGCCCTCCATCCGCGCCTATGGCTATGAGGGTGCCGACCTGATCGGTCGCAACACGATCGATCTGGTGCATCCCGAAGACCGGGATCGCGCGCGGGCGATACTGGGCGACCTGTTCGCCGGTGCCGAGGTGGACCGGACGGTCCGGCGGGAATACCGGATCCGGAGCCGGGACGGCACCGATCACTGGCTCGAGGGCAATCCGACCCTGGTGCGCGATCCCCTGACGGGAGAGCGCAGCGTCATCACCAGCTACCGTGACGTGACGGCCCGCCGGGCGCTCGAGGATGATCTGATCGAGGCCAAGGTCCGCGCCGAGGCGGCGGCAGAGGCGAAGTCGGAATTCCTGACCAACATGAGCCACGAGATCCGGACGCCGCTGACGGCCATCATCGGCTTTGCCAGCCTGCTCCAGCGCCAGGCGGGCCTGCCGGACCCGACCCGCACCTATGTCAACCGGATCGCCTCCAGCGGCAATACGCTGCTCTCTCTGGTCAACGACATCCTCGACTTCGCCCGGATGGAGGCCAGCGAGGTGCAGCTGCGACCGGCCCCGTTCAACCTGGCGGCCGAGCTTCAGGACACGCTGGCCATGTTCACGGAAATCGCCGCGAACCGCGGGCTGACCCTGGACCTGGAGGTCGACGCACCGGGCCATGTGCAGCCGGTGGCCGACTGGAGCCGCCTGCGGCAGGTCGTCGTCAATCTGATCGGCAATGCGCTGAAGTTCACCGACCGGGGCGGGGTGACAGTCATCGCGGTCTTTGATCCGGATGCCGGGCAGCTCTCCATCTCGGTCCGCGACACGGGGGTGGGCATTGCGTCCGACAAGCTGGGCCAGTTGTTCCAGCGGTTCTCGCAGCTCGACGGCTCCTCGAACCGGCGTCATGGCGGGACAGGTCTCGGCCTGTTCATCTGCGCCAAGCTGGTGGCCGTGATGGGCGGGCAGATCGCGGTGGAGTCGACCTTTGGCCAGAGCTCGACGTTCCGGTTCCAGGTGCCCGCCGACACCCGGGCGGTCCCGACCCGGGACCCCGCCGCGGAGCGCCGCGCCGCGCCGCGGCTGACCGGTCGCCAGATCCTGGTGGTGGATGATGTGGCCGTGAACCGGGAGCTGATCCGCACCATGCTGGAGGCCGCGGGCCAGTCCGTGACCGTCGCCGACGGGGGGCAGCAGGCGGTGGCCCTGGCCAGTCAGCAGTCCTTCGACCTGATCTTCATGGATCTTCAGATGCCGGGGGTCGACGGGTGCCAGGCCACCCGCGAGATCCGTGGATCCTGCGGCCCGAATGCCGACACGCCGATCATCGCGCTCAGCGCCAATGTCCTGCCGGAGCACCGGGAGGCCACCGCCCGGGCCGGCATGAATGCCCACATCGCCAAGCCGATCTCACCGGCCGACCTGCTGATGGCCGTGGGCCAGTGGGCCACGGTCCGCCTCGGTACCGGATCCGCGCCGCTCAGCGTCTGCGCCTGACTGTAAGCTCGGCCCTCGGCTGTCGGATGTCAGGCGACCCGGGGTTCCCGGCGCTGTTCCGTCCGGCCGGTTGTTTCGGGGCTCTGCGCCGTGACGGTCAGGGGCGGGTGACGCGCCTCGATCCCGGCAAGCCACGCCCGGACCTCGGCCTCGGTGACCCGGAACGGATCGCTGCGCCGGGTGAGGCGGGCCCAGAGGGGACGGGATTGCCGCGCGATCGCCACCGGTGACCGGTCGGTGATGTCCCTCGACAGGCGATCGACCAGCTTGCGGGCCGCCGCGGCAGCCTCGGCCCGGCGGACCGCATCCATCGGCCCGGCGGCATCTGTCCTGGTTCGGCTCATGTTCGCACCCCATCCTTCATCCAGTAGAAGCGACCCCGTTCCATCGCCAGCACCCAGATCGGCCGCGCCACGCTGGGCTCGGCCAGCAGTTCGTGTTCCAGCACCGTCAGTTCCATCAGCTTCAGGGCATGGGACGACAGGACGTCGGCATTGGCCGAGTCGAGGGCCGGCCAGAGGGTCTCGAACACTTCGCTGGAGCGCTGCTCCCGCGCCGTGTTCAGGCCCAGCGCGGTCGCCTCCCGTGCCACGTCGGCCAGTTGGTCCCCGATCTGCTGGGCCAGCTTCCTGTTGACCTCGCCGATGTTGCGGATGATCGCGTCGAAGGTCCGGACCAGATAATCCATGGTCACATGGCGCAGGGTCATCTCGTATTCGGGCAGGGCACCATAGACGAAGCCGCGGATCAGCTGGTCCTGGGCATAGGAATGGAAGATCACGGGGTCGCTGTGCGGCCGGGGGCGGCGCTGGGCATAGCGGCGGGTCTTCAGAAGCCCGCCAAAGGCCCCGATGAACCGGAAACTGTAGAGGGCCGGCAGGGCCTGCCCGGCCCCGAAGCCCGTCAGCACGAGCCCGGTATAGAGCGAGGAGTCCGGCAGCCACTCCACCAGCAGCGAGTCCACGGCCAGCCGCATGAGCGGCGGGATCACCGTCTCCGGCAGGGTCACGCCCTTCAGCTTGCGGCCGAGCGCCGTCGAGACGGCGGACGCGAGGTTGCGCGCGACCAGATCGGTCAGCCGGGAGGGGGCGTCGGCCCGCGCCCGGGGGGTCGGACCCGGATCCTCGGCCTCCCCGCCGAACGGCAGGGCCGGTTCGAAGAGGACTTCCTCCTCCAGGTATTTCAGGGCCTTGAAGGCGGTCGCCTCCGGGATCGGCTGCCCCGGCGTCCAGCCCGCCGCCAGCACCCACAACAGGTAGTCGTGGATGAAGTCGTCGATATAGCCGTTGAAATTGTCGACCTCGTAACTGGGGTCGATGCCCACGTTGGTGTGGGACTCGATATTGGCGAGATAGTCGTTCAGCTTGGAAAAATAGTCGTCGAGACTGAGAAGCTCCGGGCCGCAAAAGTCGCTGAACTGGCCGAGGACCGTCCGCCACGGCAGGCCGCAATAGGAGCCGCCGCCGTAGACCATGGCGGCAATCGGACCCTTCTCGTTGATCAGGAAGATCTTTTCGATTCCGGACTGGGAAAAGCGCCCCCGCTCCGGCGTGGAGATGGTGACGGCGCTGTCCGCGCCCAGCACCACCGCCTCCAGATTCATCAGCAGGACTTCGCTGGTCAAATGCCACCCCCTCGCGGGCGACGCCGCAAGGCTGAATTCTTAACCGAAATCCAGATCGGCGCAACACGACCGGGTCGTGGCCGATCAACCGACGGGGGAATGTCCGGGGGGCGGGATGCGGTCGTCGGGCCACCATCATCCTTTCGCCACAAGCGATCGCGTCAGGGGGAACTCCCCTCCCGGGCGAGGCGCATCAGGTCTTCGGGATCGGAAAATACTATCGGGGGGTGTGAATTGGGGGCAGGGTCGGGTCGTCCCGGGCCGTTTCGGCGGGTGTCAGGATTGACGCCCCGGGGCCGGTGCATGTTAATCAATGGATTGAACGCTCATTCAATCAGGTTGAGATGTCGTCCTCCAAACCGCCGAAGCCGCCCGCATCCGCACCCCCTGCGCCGCCCCGTGCCGAGGGGGACGAGGGGCGGCGCGGCCAGCTGATCGAGATGACCCTCGATAGTCTGGCCGAGGTCGGATATGTGGGCTCGACGCTCGCGCAGATCGCCGGTCGGGCGGGGGTGTCCCCCGGACTGGTGGCGCATTACTTCGGTGACAAGGACGGTCTGCTCGAGGCCGCGTTCCGAACCCTGACGACCCGGCTGGGCGAGGCGGTTCTGGCACGCCTCAACGCTGCCGATGGTCCACGGCAGCGGGTCCAGGCGGTGATCGACGCCAATCTCGATGCCAAGGAATTCGACCAGCGCACCGGGTCGGCCTGGCTCGCCTTCTGGGGTCAGGTGCTGCACAACGAGAGCCTGCGCCGGGTCCAGCTGGTCTACCAGAAGCGCATGCTGTCCAACCTGCGGCATGCCCTGAGGATGCTGCTGCCCGGGCCGGAGGCCCGGCGGCTGGCGGCCATGATCGCGGCCATGATCGATGGTGTATGGCTCCGCGCGGCCCTGTCCACCTGGCGCGAGGCGGACAGCGAGAGCGCCCGGGCCATGCTGACGGCCTTTGTCGACAGTCGTCTGGCCGCCATGGGGGCGGTGGATGGCGTCGCCGCCTCGCCCACCGTCCGGCAGGCCTTCCGCAGCCATGTGGGCGGCACGTTCGTCGAGGGATCGGGTGCCACCTTCGAGACCCGCAATCCGGCCACGGGGGAACTGCTCGGCCTGGTCGAGATCGCGGGCCCGGACACGGTGGAGGCGGCCGTTGCCGCCGCCGTCGAAGGTCAGAAGGTCTGGGCACGCATGACCGGGACCGAGCGAGGCCGGGTGCTGAAGCGCGCGGCCGACCTGCTGCGGGCCGCCAATGCCGAGCTTGCGGAGCTCGAGACCCGGGACACCGGCAAGCCGATCCAGGAGACCTCGGCGGTGGACGTCCTGTCCGGAGCCGACTGCCTCGAATATTTCGGCGGTGTGGCGGCCACGATCAGCGGCGAGCACATCGACCTCGGGCCCCAGGCCTTCGGTTACACCCGGCGGGAGCCGCTGGGCGTGGTGGCCGGCATCGGGGCGTGGAACTATCCCATCCAGATCGCCTGCTGGAAGTCCGCCCCGGCTCTGGCCTGCGGCAATGCCATGATCTTCAAGCCCGCGGACCTGACGCCCCTGACAGCGCTTCGGCTGGCAGAGATCTATGCAGAGGCCGGCCTGCCTCCCGGCGTGTTCAACGTGGTCCAGGGCGGGGTCGAGACCGGGCGTCTCCTTTCTCGTCACCCGCTGATCCGCAAGGTGTCCCTGACCGGCGCGGTGGAGACCGGCAAGAAGGTGATGGCCGACGCCGCCCCGACCCTCAAGGCCGTGACCATGGAACTGGGGGGCAAGTCGCCCCTGATCGTGTTCGAGGATGCCGACCTCGACAATGCCGTGTCCGGCGCCCTGATGGCCAATTTCTATTCGGCGGGAGAGGTCTGCTCCAACGGCACCCGGGTGTTCGTGCACCGGTCGATCAAGGCGGCCTTCCTCGAGAAGCTCACCGCCCGGGTGGCGAAGATGGTGATCGGCGATCCCCTCGACCCGGCCACCCATGTGGGGGCCCTGATCTCCCGGGCGCACATGGACAAGGTGCTGGGCTACATCGCCCGCGGCAAGGCCGAGGGCGCCCGGCTGGTGATGGGGGGCGAGCGCCTGACCCAGGGTGCCCTGGCGCACGGACATTTCGTCTCCCCTGCCATTTTCGATGCGTGTACGGATGACATGACGATCGTGCGGGAGGAGATCTTCGGCCCGGTCATGGCGGTGCTGGACTTCGATACCGAGGATGAGGTCCTCGCCCGGGCCAACGACACCGAGTTCGGCCTGTCTGCCGGGGTCTTCACCCGGGACCTGACCCGCGCCCACCGGGTGATCGCCGGGCTGCAGGCCGGAACCTGCTGGATCAACCAGTACAATGTCACGCCGATCGAGCTGCCCTTCGGCGGCTACAAGGCCTCGGGTCTGGGCCGGGAGAACGGCCGCGCGGCCATCGAGCACTACACCCAGCTGAAGAGCGTCTATGTCGCCCTGGGCGATATCGACGCGCCGTATTGAGGTCGCCGATGTCCGAGGCGTTCGACTTCATCATCGTCGGTGCCGGCTCGGCCGGCTGCGTCATGGCCAACCGGCTGAGCGCGGACCCGGCGAACCGCGTGCTGCTGCTGGAATCCGGCGGCGACGACCGTTCGATCTTCATCCAGATGCCCACCGCCCTGTCGATCCCGATGAACGACAAGCGCTACATCTGGGATTACGAGGCCGAGCCCGAACCGGCGCTGGGCGGGCGGCGGCTGCATACCCCCCGCGGGCGGGTGCTGGGCGGGTCGTCGGCCATCAATGGGATGGTCTATGTCCGCGGCAATCCCCTGGATTTCGAGCGCTGGCGGGACGAGGGGGCGCAGGGCTGGGGCTATGCCGACGTGCTGCCCTACTTCAAGCGGGCCGAGGACCGGGCCGAGGGGGGCGACACCTATCGCGGTGCCGGCGGTCCGCTGAAGACCCGCTACGGCACCCTGAAGAATCCTCTGCACGCGGCCTGGCTGGCCGCAGCGGAAGCGGCAGGTTATCCGCCTACGGATGACATCAACGGCCGCCAGCAGGAAGGCTTCGGCCGGATGGACATGACGGTGGGCGAGGGGCGTCGCTGGAGCGCGGCCACCGCCTATCTGAAACCGGCCCGAAACCGGCCGAACCTCGTGGTCAGCACCCGGGCCCAGGTCAGCCGCATCGATTTTGAGGGGCGCCGCGCCGTGGGCGTCACCTACCGCCAGGGCGACCGGACCGTGACCGTCCGGGCCGCGCGGGAGGTGA
>DAINBM010000120.1:0-7181 GCA_036732965.1 Caulobacteraceae bacterium
GGCCCCCTCACCACGATCACCCGCCAGGCCACGGGCCTGATGCAGCAGGCAGACGGGCTGGGCTACACCAGCCAGTCCATCGCCCAGCAGTTCCAGTCGACCTACGGATCCTCCCTCGCCGGTGCCAGCCTGAGCCAGACCCTCTCGGCGCTGGCGACCTGGCGCCAGAACGCCAACCTCACCCTCCAGCAGGCGCTCTCCACCCAGAACCAGATCGTCCAGTCGCAGACCCAGACAACAGGTGCCGTCTCCACAGCCGTCGCCGCATCCCAGAACGCGGCCGGTCAGACCGCCGCCATCCAGGCCACCAACCAGCTGCTGGTGGCCATGACCACCCAGCTCACCCAGCTTCAGAACCTCCTGATCACCCAGGCCCGCGCCCAGCAACTGGCCGCAGCCCAGGCCCAGGCCGTCCAGGCGGCCGGCGCCGCCGACAGCCAGAGATTCTGGACCCCCCCACAACCCAGCCCCCGCGTGAAACTGGGAGACAGCCTGTGAGCGCGGCTCGCCCCAAAACGCCCGCCCCTCCTGAAAACCCTTGAGATCAAGGCACCCTGGCGATGCCGACAGCCGATTCCAACGTCCTGGATGACTTCCTGAACAGGTTCGCAACCCAGGTCGATTCCGGCTTTGGTCTCATCAGGGGGGATGTCTCCGCCGTCCTTTCGACCCTGGTGATCATCAGCATCACCCTCACAGCCCTCCTGTGGGCCATCGACGAGACCAGCAACGTACTGGCCTCCCTTGTGCGAAAGGTCCTTCTGGTCGGCTTCTTCGTGTTCCTCATCGCCCAGTGGGCCACACTGGCCAGGACCGTGGTCAACGGGTTTGCAGCCCTTGGCCTGAAGGCCGGCGGCGGAACCCTGAGCCTGGCAGCCTTCACAGCCTCCCCCTCGCAGATCGTCGCCGCAGGCATCAAGGTCATCTCCGGCTTGATGGCCTATGTCAAAACCATCGCGCCCGGCCCCATCGAGTTCTTCGCCCATCTCGATGTGGTGATCATGGCCGTGATCGCCGCCATCGGCATCCTGATCGCCTTCGTCATCCTGGCCGTCGAAATCGTCGTCACCATCGTGGAATTCCACATCGTGACCCTCGTCGCCTTCGTCGTCGTCCCCTTCGGCGTCCTGTCCCAGACCTCGTTCATGAGCGAACGGGCCATCGGCTATGTGGTCTCGGTCGGGGTCAAGGTGATGGCCCTGGCGCTCGTGGTCAGCATCGGGACCACGATCTTCAACAGCTACACCGTCTCGGCAGATCCCGGCATCGGAGAGGATGTGGGCCTTCTCCTGGCCGCCGTCCTCATGGTGATGCTGAGCCTGAAGGTGCCACAGATCGCCGCAGCCCTCATCAGCGGAGGCCCACAGCTCAATTCGGGAAGTGCGGCCATGGGCGCAGCCGGCGTGGCCGCAGGCGTTGCCGGAACAGCCCTTGGGGTGCGCGCCCTGGGCGGTGCCGCCTCAGGCCTTCTGGGGGCCGCCGCCGGCGGCGGCAGCATCGCCGCAGCCCGAAGCGCGGCAGGAGCCCTTCCTTCCGGCAATGGGCCTTCCGGCAATGGGCCTTCCGGCAATGGGCCTTCTGGCAGTGGGCCTTCTGGAAATGGGACCACTGGGAGCGGGCCCACCGGCAGTGGGTCGTCTGGCAGCGGACCCTCCGCTGGCGGGAGCGAGGGATCTGGCAGTGCAGGACCTGGCGGTGAGAGTTCGGGTATTCTGGATCCCGCCAGTCCCGATCTGGCCAGTCCCCCCTCCCCTGCCCAGACCGTCGCCCGTGCGAAGATCCGCGACAGCGGTCTTGGAAAGGCCGCCGCAGGTGCCGTCATCGCCGGATCACAGACCTCCGATGGAGGCCCGGGCATGACCGCAAACCCCATTCGCTTCGAAGACCCCAAGGACTGAGCCAAACCCCGGGCGCAGGGCCCGATCCCCCCAACCCATCCCAACCCCTCGAGGACAAAGAGCCCGCCCATGTCCCCCTTCACCCGCGCCCAGGACCGCTATGGCAGTTCGGCCCCCACAGAGACCCCCTATCAACGGGCGGCACAGGAGTGGGATCGCCGGATCGGCGAACCCGTCGTCCAGGCCAGAAACTGGCGGCTCATGGCCTTTGCCGGCTGGGGGGCCTGTCTCCTGGCCATCGGCGGGCTGATCTACCAGGGCTCCACCAAGACCCTCTCCACCTATGTGGTCCCCATCGACAAGTACGCCCGGCCAGGTCGCATCGAACTCGCCGACAAGGTCTACACACCCGGTGCCGCCGAGACCGGCTATTTCCTCGCGGACTGGGTCATCCGTACCCGGGCCAAGAGCATCGATCCCGTGGTCATTCGCGACAACTGGACAAGCGCCTACCACTTCGTTTCCGGGCCTGCGATCGGCCAGCTCAATGACTACGCCAAGGCCCACGATCCCTTCGCCAATGCCGGCACCGAGGCGGTCAGCGTCGAGATCGTCTCGGTCCTTGCCCGCAGTGCATCCACCTATCAGGTGCAGTGGCGCGAGACGACCTACGACCAGGGCGCAGCCTCAGCCTCCACCAACTGGACAGGCCTCTTCACCACAAGACTTCAGCCGCCAAGGAACGAGCAGGAGCTCAGGGCAAATCCCCTCGGGCTCTACATCACCACCTTCCAGTGGAGCCGCGAACTATGACGAGCCCCCCCTTCCGAACCTCCGTCCCCGGACTTCGCCCAAAACTGCACCACGGACTGAGACGCGCAGCACTTGCCCTGCTCTTTGGCCTGGCCAGCGCCAATGCCCAGGGCCAGGCCACAACTCCAGCTCAGGTGCCTGTCAATCCTGCAACCACCCAGGAAGCGGCGGTCAAATCGTCCCCCCAGGCTCCGGCCCGACCGTCCTTGGGAAAGGCCCCAACGCCACCCAACCCAATCGCTACCGCAACAGACGCCCGGGACAAGCCTGCCTCTCCCGGGGGTCTACCATCCTCCGCAAGCCCACCCCAGGCCATCGTCCACCACCACCACGCTCATCATCACCGCATCTCGCCACAGACGAGTGCCGAGGTGCTCCTCCAGGCCGCCAATGCCCAGGCACGAGCCTATCCCACCCCTTCGGCCTATCTGAACGCCACCCTCAATTACGACTTCGAACCCGGTCGCCTCTACCAGGTCGAGACCAGTCCAAGGTTCCTCACCGCCATCATGCTGAAGCCCGGCGAAAAGCTGATCTCGAAGGCCTCGGGGGATACGGTGCGCTGGGTCATGGGCGAGACCGCCGAAGGATCTGGTGCCTCGGCCCGGGTCATCATCCTGATCAAACCCATAGAGGGCGGGCTTCGCACCAATATCGTGCTCTCCACCGACCAGAGAACCTACCTGATCGAGGCCTCGAGCCGTGAAGGCACGACCTATTCCAGCGCCCTCACCTGGAACTATCCGCAAGACCAGCTTCAGAACCTCGCCGTGGCCCAGGCCCGGGCTCCCGAAGCCCCCGTGGCCACCGGCCTTCGTCTGGACCAGCTGCACTTCGGCTATCGGATCGAGCCCCAGCATGACCGTGCGCCCCGCTGGCAACCGGTTCGGGTCTTCGATGACGGCCTGAAGACCTACATCCAGTTCCCCGACCGGATAGCCGCAACCGACGCCCCGCCCCTCTTCCTGGTGGGGGACGGCGGCAAGGCCGAGCTCGTCAACTACCGCTATCTCGACGGCTACTATGTGGTCGACCGGCTGATCGACGTCGCCGAACTGAGACTGGGCGAAAAGACCCAGACGGTCGTGCGCATCACCCGCACCCGCGAGCGGAGCTGAGCCGTGGCCGAGCCCCCCATCGCCACGCCTGATACCCCCGGCAAGGTCTCGCCCGAAAGCGTGCTGAAGGCCCCCCGAACGCCCGTCACCCGCTGGAACCGGACCTACATCATCCTCGCCGCAGGCCTTCTCGCCTCCCTCGTCGGCGCAGCCTTTCTGATCGGCTTCTCACCCCCGCCAAGGCAAAGACCGAGGGAGGAGCCCAAGCCAAACGCCTCGGATGTCACCCCGTCTGCCCCGAGTTTCGGAGAGCGCTTCGCCAAGGGATATGCCGACCCCCAACTTAGAGCGGGTCCACCTGGCACGCCAAACCCCGATGGATCGCTTCCTCCGGGAACCGCAGCCCTGCCACCTCCGGGGCAGGAGCCCGGACAAGGGCCCGGACCCGGACAGGGGCAGGGATCGGGGCCGGGACCCTCATCCCCAACTCAGATGGCACCCACAGCCGGCACACCCTCGGCCAATGCCGAGCTTCAGCAGGCAAGGACCGAGGCCCGAGCGGCCAGATCCTCAAGCCCCTTCTTTGCCAATGGCACCGTCGGGGTCGAGCCCAGGACATCGCAACCCGACCCACAGCTCCTCCTTCCCGTGAGCCAGGACCTCCCAGGGGCTCAAGGGGGCGATGTCCAACCGGCCAATGGCCAGGGCAGCAAGCGCCAGTTCCTGACCACAGCCCACGCACAGGACTATCTCCCCACAAGCCTTCGCCCGCCCGCAAGCCCCTGGGAGGTCAAGGCCGGCACCGTCATTCCAGCCGCCCTGATCACGGCCATCAATTCCGATCTCCCCGGCGAGGTCATCGCCCAGGTCACCCGACCGGTCTACGACCATGCCACCGGTCGTACCGTCCTCATCCCTCAAGGCTCTCGCCTCATCGGGGTCTATGACAGCCAGATCGCCTATGGTCAGAACCGCGCCCTCATCGCCTGGACCCGGCTGATCATGCCCGACGGGCGCTCGATCAACATCGGCTCCATGGGCAGCACCGATCTCTCCGGTGCCGCCGGTCTCGCCGATCAGGTGAACGGCCATCTCGGCCAACTCGCCCGGGGGATCTTGCTGTCCTCGGTCTTCAGCATCGGTGCGGCCTCGGCCCAGGATGCCAGTTCGCGCAGCTCTGGCCAGTTCGTCGTCAACAGTGCTGCCAGTGGCGCAGCCACTGCCAGCCAGCAGGTGGGCCAGCAGATCACCCAGCGCGATCTGGGCCGCCAGCCCACCTTGCAGATCCGCGCAGGCTTTCCCCTCACCGTATTGGTGAACAAGGACATGGTGCTGGCCCCCTAGTCGGTCATGTCATCTGGCCATGGTTGGGCCAGGAGGAGCGGCTCCAGGTAGCCCTGCGCAATGGGTACTGGGCCCATCTGGCCCACCATGAAGCTTTGCGGAGATTGTGGTTGTAGACTTCAAAGGCGAGGTTGCTCAGCCAATTTGGGCCACTGTCGACCGGGCCGAAGCGAGCCGATATTTCCGGTGTATGCCGCAGAACGTAGTGGGCATTCTGAGCTGGACACTGCGCCAAGAGCCCGACTGCCAGCATGACCAATCCAATCACGATGGTCGTTCCTCAGTTCGGCGCTATCAGCTTGCCAGACCGAAGAGGGGCCACAATCCATCCTCAGCTCGCCTTCGGAGCGTCAGCTCTGCAGCTGGCGCTCTGAGGTTTGAATAACTACAAAATTATAATTATATTTCAGCTATGATCAGCGTCCGATTTGAATGGGACGAGGCCAAGAACCTCTCAAATCAACGCAAGCACGAAACGACAAGTGTTGTGAGTGCGCGCTTATACGTTGACTTTCGTCAACGTCGCTTGAGGGGTAGAACAGCGCCATGACCACGCCGCTCGCCTTGCTCGGTACAGGAGATCTCGCCACCCGCTGGGGCTACTCCCGCCAGGGCGTCCATAAGCTCGCCGCCGGGCCAGATTTTCCGGCGCCGGCGGGGGCGGTGAACGGGGGTCGCATCCGGGTCTGGTTGCTGGCGGACATCGAAGTCTACGAGCACGGCCGCCCCGAGCTGGGCGACCAGGCCGCCAAGCAAAGCAAACAGAGGGGCTACTACCTGGCCAGGCTCAAGACCTCAAACAATCCACATGTTATCCACAGCCGCCCTCGAGCCTAGTTAGGCATGTCATCCGGCCATTTTTGGGCGCTATGGAGCACGCGCAGGATGCGCACAACATCCCCTTGGATCGCGTAGGCTACGATGTAGGGCAACGTAGAAACGACGAGCTCGCGTGTCCCCGTGACGCGACCGATCCGCCCACTCTGGGGGAAATCAATTAGCTGGCGCGCGGCCTTTGCTATGGCGTCATCGACCGCGATGGCCGCGCGAGGGCTATCGGCTTCGATGTAGTCGAAAATGCTATCTCTGTCGGCGAACGAAAATGCCGACCACTCAAGTTTCACGCTTGTCCCTCGGACGCCTTCAGCGCCTTGGCGCGACGGGCTTCAAAATGGGCGTCTACATCTGCGTCCGGAATAGCTGAGCGCGTGTCGTCTAGCGCTTCCTGCACCTTGGCGCGGAACCACGCATCATGCGCGGTGGCATCCGTCGTGAGGCCAGCCGGTAAAGCGCCTTCGTTGGCGATGCGCGTCAGCAGAATGCGAACGGCGTCAGAAACGGTGAGGCCCATTTTGTCGAGCACGAGGCCCGCACGCTCTTTGATGCCAGCATCTATGCGCGTCTGGACAGGAACAGTTGAAGCCATCAGCTTGTCTCCTTGGAGGCAAATTGTATTGCGATTGCAATACGCCCGCAAGGGGTAAGGCCGTGGCTGAGAATCCAAGGCTCTGCATCCTGCAGTGTGAAGATTGGGTTGGAAGCCCGGCTCAAGGGGGAGGCGTCTTAGGAGGCGGAAGCTGCGGGCCTGGTCTGGTCGCGACGGCCTGCGAGCAGCCCCTCGATCGAGATGTCCTCGTTCAGTTCTTCCCAGTGAACGCCGCTAGGGCTCAGGAAGAAATCAGCGCGCTGTGTTGGAGATCCGCGAAGGAGGCGGGCGAACCAGACTAACGGCACACCAAGCGTGCGGCCGTCTTCGAGCTCCACCCACATTTGCGCGTCATCGAAGCGTACGGTCGTCGGCCTAGGCGAAGTGCTCATTCCAAGCCTCCTCGATCTCGTCGCGATGGGCTGTGACCATGTCCGCCAATCGCCGGATCGTGCGCGCGTCGAAGCCTCGATTATAAGCCAAGGCGACCTCTGGAAACAGCCAGAACTTGGCGTCTGCTCCAGCTTGCGCAACGTGGATATGAACTGGCTCGCGAGGATCGCCTTCGTCCGAGTAAAAATGGAACCGAAAACCATCAATCCGAAGGACCAGAGGCATCAGCCGGCCCCAGCACGTTTGAAGAGGCTCCAACGTTTGGGCTTCTGAGCTTGGGCCAGCTGCTTGGCCTGGTCGCGCCAGGCG
>DAINBM010000121.1:0-7173 GCA_036732965.1 Caulobacteraceae bacterium
CGCCGCTCCTCCGCCGGCCCGTCACCCACCTCGGCAATGTCGGAAAGACGCACATAGCGCCCGTTCACCGGAATGGTCATGGCGCGGAGGTCGTTCACGGTCGCGGCCGAACCCAGCACACGGACCGACTGTTCCTGACCGCCCACATCAGCCCGCCCGCCCGTGCTGTCCACGTGGAAGCGGGCCAGAGCGCTGCTCACCTGCGGGGCCGTCACCCCGAACGCGACCATCCGGTCCGGATCGAGAAGCACCTGGATCTCCCGATCCGCCCCGCCGACGCGGGACACCTGGGCCACGCCCTTGATCGCCTGCAGCTGGGTGGACAGGGTGTCGTCGACGAACCAGGCAAGCTCCGTGGGGGAGAGGCTGTCGGAGGCCACGGTGTAGGTCAGGATCGGGGCGCCATCGACGTCCACCCGGGACACCTGCGGCGCATCGATGGTGGAGGGCAGGTTCGGCCGGACCCGGTCGACGGCGGTGCGCACGTCATCGGCGGCCTTCTGCATGTCGGTGCCGAGGTCGAACTCGAGTCCGATGCTGGTCGAGCCCAGAGACACCGACGACGAGATGTGCTTCACGTGCTGGACACTGGCCAGCGCATTCTCGATCGGCCGGGTGATCTGGTTTTCCATCTCCGGCGCCGCCGCCCCGCTCTGGGTCACGCTGACGACGACCACGGGGAAGTTGACGTTGGGATAGTGCTTGATGGGCAGGGCGTTGTAGGCCAGCACGCCCCAGATCGACAGGGCGACGAACAGGATCGCGACCGGTGTCGGATTGCGGATCGCCCAGGCGGATATCCGGATCTTCATTTCGCGCCGGTCCCGGCCACACGGACCTTGTCACCGTCGAGCAGGAAGGCCGCCCCGCCCAGAACCACCTGCGACCCCGCCGGTGGTCCCTGCAGAAGCTGGACAAACCCCTCGGACCGGGCCCCGGTGCGGATCTTCTGGCGGTGCACCCGCTGGTCGGCACCCAGCACCATGATCGAGGCCCCGTCCGCATCGAAGTTCACGGCCCGCTCCGGAAGCGCCAGGGTCGGCGCGCCGCGGGTGTTGAACTGCGCCCGGGCAAAGCCACCGGGTCGCACATCGGGCCGAACGGGCAGGGTCAGACGCACGTGACCGAGGCGGGACTGGGCGTCCACCTGAGGGCTGACGAGGCGGACGACACCGGTGACGGTGGCCCCGCCGGCGAGCGTCACCTCTGCCTTTTCCCCCGAATGGATCTGGGTCAGCGCCGCCTCCGGCACTTCGGCATTCAGCTCGACGACCCCGTCGCGGGCCATCCGGAACATGATCGCCACACGGCTGGCCACATCCCCCGGACGGACCGAGCGATCCAGCACGCGGCCGGCTACCGGCGCACGGACGGTCATGAGCCCCTCGCGGACCTTCAGGTCCGCCAGCTGGGCCCGGGCCGAGGCGAGCTGCGCCTTCGCCGTCCGGGCGGCAAGGCGGCGTTCGTCGATCTGTTCCTGGGACACGACGCCCTGACCATCGAGGCCGTCCACCCGCCGGGCTTCGGCGCTGGCCCGCTCCGCATTGGCTTCCTGCGTGGCCACCGCGGCTTCCGCCTGTTCCAGCTGGGCCTTGAGCAGCGTGTCGTCGAGCCGCACGAGAGGCTCTCCGGCACGGACGTCTGCCCCCTGATCCACCAGGACCTCGGCCACGCGGTACCCGTCCAGCTGGGTGCTGACGGCCGCCTCTTCCCGGGACACGAGAAGTCCGGACGCCGACAGGCCGCTGTCCATGGTCCGCATCTCCACCGGCGCGAACGTGGCGGTCAGGGGCTGGTCGTTGCTCGACGACTTCGACTTGGCCGGCCCGCAGGCCACCACAGTCGTCGCGAGCAGAACCGTTGCCAGGGTCGTCAGAACCGGGGATCCGGGCCCATTGGATCGCATATCGCTCATTCCCTCAGTTTTGTCGGCGCGCCGGACCACCCGCCGCCCAGGGCCTTGATGGTGGAAACGGCATCGTTCAGGGCACCCGCCTGCAGGGCGGTCAGGCCGCTTCGGCTCGCCCGCCAGCTGCGCTCGGCGTCCAGCAGTGTGGTCAGGTCAATCAGCCCGTCCCGATAGGCCCGCTCGCTCGCATGGAACGCGAATCGGCTGCGGGCCTCGGCCTCTGTCAGCAGTGCCAGACGGGACCGGTCGGCATCCATCTGGTTCAGGCCGTTTTCCGCGTCCCGGTAGGCATTGAGGATCGCCTGCTCGAACAAGGCAGAGGCCTCCTCGGCCTTGGCCTTCTGGAGGCGGGCCATGGCGAGCAGGCGCGGACGATCGAGAATCGGCTCCGATGCGCCGGCGGCCAGTGTCCAGATCGAGGTGCGGGAAATGTAGTTGGCTTCCGTCCGCTGGGTCGCGGCACCGGGATTGAGGGTCAGGGTCGGCAGCAGGGCCAGTCGGTCCAGGGTCAGGGTGCCGATGGCCGAGCGCAGCCGCTGCTCGGCCTCGCGGACGTCCGGACGGCGGCGCAGCAGCTCGCTCGGGGCCGTGGTCGGCAGCACGGGTGGCGGGGCCAGGCGGGCCTCGATGGCAAGTGAGGCCGTCGGGTCCGCGCCGCGACCGATCAGGGCCAGCAGCGTACGGCGGGCAGCATTGGCGAGGGCCTCGACCCGAAGGGCCTCGGACCGGGCCGTGTCGGCATCCGCCTCGAGACGCGCGGCGTCGGCACTTGAAGCGAGCCCATGCTCGGCCTTCTTGCGGCCGATCTCGGCGAGGTTGGTCACGATCCGCGCCGTCTCGCGCGCGTCTTCCAGCTGGACCGCCAGCGCCCGGGCCTGGAACAGAGCTGTGGCCACATTGGCTTCCAGACTGAGGCGGCTCGCCTCGTAGTCGAAGCGCGCGGCCAGGATGTCGGCATTGGCCGTCCGGCGCGCGGCCTTGCGCCGGCCGAACAGGTCGAGCTCCCATGAGACGTTGAAACCGCCCTGGTAGGTCTTGGTCTCGTTGGCCGGGAGGAACAGGTTGGACAGGCCCGCAAGGCCAGCTCCGCTGCCCCCGCTGAGACCGGACAGACTGATCCCCGAATACCGGGTCCGGTTGTGGGCGTCAGAGGCCTGGGCCGTCAGCGCACCCTGCGGGTTGTAGGCATTGAGGGCGTTTGACCGGATGGCATAGGCCTCGGTCAGGCGGGCCAGCGCCGTGCGGGCATCCGGTGCCCGAGCCCGCGCCTCGGTCTCCAACTTGTCGAGTTGAGCATCATCAAAGAGGGACCACCAGGCCTGTGGCATCTGTGCCGCGTTCGGAACAGGGGCCGCGGGTCGCTCGAAGGTCGCGGGCAGCTGCACATCCGGGCCATGCACCTTGCCCCCCGGAGCGCATCCTGCCAGAGCGAGCGCGAGACCGAAGCCGGCAAACCGCTGTCGCGTACGCCGCTGCATATGGAGTCCGCCCTCTTGTCCCCGTCGAAGGCTGGAGGTGGACCGCTTGGGCGACCGACGCAAGTCCCCGCGCACAATATTGCAGCAAGTTAATGCAATTCGGACACACTGCGGACAGGGTGCCACGGTCTTCCGGGATGAGCGGCCCCTCGGTCTTGCACGGCCGCCGGACGGTCACGGAGGCGCACCGGAGGTCCGATGCGCCCCCTGTCACCGGGACGAGGCCCGGCCCGCTCAGCCCACGCTGTCGAGATACTCGATGGTCGGGGCACCGCCGAGCACGCCGCCGAGCTTCGGGCCAGCGGCCCGGTAGTGGTCGGTCTTGCCGTGCGCCGTCAGGGCATCCTGGTCGGTGTAGAGTTCCAGCACCTTGTAGACATTCGCCTGCTCCCGCGAGCGGGTCAGCTGATACAGCACGTTCCCCGGCTCGTTCGCCCGGACCTTCGCCGCGAGGTCGGTGAACACGGCCTCGAATTCCGATTCCTTGCCGGGCTGGATGGTCAGGGTCGCGATGATGCCGATCATGGGGTCTCTCCTGCTGTGCGGTCTCGAGCGCCGCCGCTGTTCTGGCTGTCAATCTAGCGGCGACCCGGATGGCGGCAAGCCTGACGCAGCGTCACGCGGACAGCCCTTCCGCTGGCGGTCTGCAGGGTCTATATTCACTGTGTCAGGTTTCGGCCTGACTATGGAGATAAACGCGCACGAAATAAGCGGACTGGACCCGGGTGCGATTCCCGGCGGCTCCACCAGACCTTTTCCGGGGTTATCACCGGTTGGATACGGGGCCGATCAGCATCGACAGACGTGTAAAGGTGTTGCTTTCTCTCGGAATGGGTCCCCGCAATCGGCCCGTTTTATAACTGCGAACGATAACTTCGCTCAAGAGTATGCCCTCGCTGCGTAATGCGGTGCGGTCATCTCGACCTCTAAAAGTCCTGACGGCTTGAGCGCTGTCAGGCGGGGCCCGGGGGGGGCCTGGCAACAGAACCCCCCCACCTTCCTCGTTTCCAGATCCCCTCCACGCCCCTCCCTCACCCCGACCGGAGCGCCGATCGCACCGCGGCCGCGAATTTGCTGCGGCAGAGGCGTCGCGGGATGGGACATTCCGGTCCGGAATGGTGTAAACTGTGCGCTCAATAGTGCTTGAGGACGTGATGTCTGACGATCGGCCCGCCCACGACCTGATGAATTACGAACTGCTGGCCCAGGAGGCCCTTCGCGGCGTCGTCAAGACGGCCCTGAAACGCGCTGCGGTGGGGAACGGCCTGCCGGGCGCGCATCACCTCTACATCACGTTCAAGACCCGGGCGGCGGGCGTGTCCACGCCGCAGGACCTGCTGGAGAAATATCCGGACGAGATGACCATCGTCCTGCAGCACCAGTTCTGGGATCTGGCACCGGGCGAGACCTTCTTCGCCATCACCCTGCGCTTCGGCGGTCAGCCCAAGCGCCTGTCGGTGCCCTATGCCGCCATCACCCGGTTCTATGATCCGAGTGTCCAGTTCCTGCTGCAGTGGCCCGACCCCGAAACGGTGGACGCGGAGATCATTCCGGCCCCCGTGGCCGCCGCCCGCCCGGAGGGAGAGGTTGCGTCCGCGGCCGAGGCACCCGCCGGCTCGGGCGATGCCGAGGACGGCCCGAAGATCGTCTCCCTCGACCAGTTCCGCAAGAAATAGGTCGGGACGCGGCAGCGGCTCAACCCGTCCGGGGACGATGGGCCGTCACGCGGATGGTCACCCGCTCCCGCGGCCCCTCGCACCGCTCCACCACCAGACGGGCCACCTGGCTGTCGTCGTGGAACGCATAGCCCTTGATGGCATCCAGCAGGGCCTTGGCGAGATTATCGAGATCCAGCAGCGGCGGATCGCCCACATGGTGCATGGTGATCTCGACGGCATGATCGCCCCAGGCGGGGCGCGCGCCGCGCCATTCCTTGCGGAAGAACTCGTAGAACAGCGGCTTGTAGTATTTGGCCTGGGTGGTCAGTCCGTCACAGGTGAGCAGCAGCGCCGTCGCGGTCTCGCGCACCCGGACACGGCCCTGCCCGATCCAGCCCGCCGCGTCGGTGTTGAAATCATCCGGATCCATGCGCACCGCCCTGCCCCTGCATGCCTGCCCGCCCCCTCAGATAGGTCTTTTGAATCCGTGAGTCGCCGCGTATTTTAGAGATCCCTGTTGAACAGCAGAAAGGAGGTGATCCAGTGTCTCATTGTCATCAGCCGCGGTCGCAAGCGACCTGGAGCCTCGTGACCGAGGATCACGCCTGAACGCGCACGTCGCCAACAGGCAGGGTTGCTGATCGCGTCCGCGGACGCGACGATGGAAGGCCGCTTCCCCTCGGGGAGGCGGCCTTTTTCATGTCTGAACCCTGTCCGGGCTGCCGGCCAGCACCGTGAACAGGAAATGTCCGGCCGCCGGGGCCATGAAGGCGACTCCGGCCAGCCCGGTGACCAGATTGGCGACATTGGCCTGCCGGAACATGGAGACCAGCGCCCCGGCGAACAGCATCACCCCGAGCAACCCCACCAGGGCATAGGTGAGCCGCGTCGTCGGCCCGGGCGCGGGGCCAAGGGGCCGCGGCGGTGGAAGATCCACGGTGATGCCCGCCGAAGAGGACATGGACGAAGACCCCGCGGATTCCCGGGCCAACGGCAGGACCGGTCGCTCGACGGGAGGCACAGGCCACACCGGCGGCGCGGGGTCCGTCGGGTCGATCGCATCGCCAACGGCGTCCGGAGGCACCGACGTGTCGGGGGACGGCGGCGCCGGCAATGCCGGATCGGCCGGAGGGAGCGCCTCTGCGAGACCTTCGGGCGGGCCCTCCGATGGGGTTTCCGATGGGGCTTCGAGTGTCCCCTCGGGTGCCGACGGTGGCGGGGACGGCTCGACCCTGCGGGGTGCCGCGACCCGCAGCTTGCGGCTCGGACGCGGAGGCGGCGTCCAGCGGGCCGGCTGTGTCGCCACGGGGGACGGCGCAGCGGGGACATCCGGCACCGGTTCCAGAACCGGTTGGACGGTCTGAAAATCCTCCGGCCCAGCGTCCGACGGGACGTCTGGCAAAGCCTCCTGTGTCGGTTCGGCCGGTGTCTCGACCGGAACGGGCGGTTCGCTGGCGGTCACGGGCCGTCCCAGGAAATGGGCCCGCTCGGCCGCCCGGCGCCGGGCCAGGAGATCCGCCGGGGGATGACGGGGACTGGCCCCGGCACCCCGCCACAGGTCCATGGCCGCAGCCGCAGATTCGAAGGCCCCGGCATTCAGGCTGCGCAGGACCGTGGACCGCCGGAAATTGTCCAGCCCGATGTGCAGGGCAAAGGCATTGATGGCCTCGAACTGGCTCTGGGAGAGGGACACCGTGACCAGGCCATCGAGGACGTCGGCTGTCTCGCTGAGATCATACCGCAGGAGGGCATCGGCGTCCTCGGGGGTGATCGTCGCCCCCTCCCGCGCAAATCGGGTGTGACCGTAACCGATCACCCAGTGACCGTCGGACTGCAGTTCCGCCTGCAGGCGAACGGGCTCAAAGGCCCTGACCAGGTCAAGGGTGGCGGGCGTGACCCGCGCATTGAGCTTCATTTGACCCATCATGACACGACCCACTCACCGGCCGCGCACTCCTGCAAGATCGCGACCGGTCTCGTGCCGACGATCTAGGTACGCCGTGGGGCGAAGGCGAGCCGCAGACACAAAAAAGTCCGGGCGCTGGGCGACCCGGACCTTATTGCCTGAAACGTGATGGTGCGGTCGAGAAGACTCGAACTTCCACGGGTTGCCCCACAGCGACCTCAA
>DAINBM010000122.1:0-7162 GCA_036732965.1 Caulobacteraceae bacterium
CGCTGAAGGGCGTCGGGCCCAAGCTTGCGCCCCTCATGGTGCTGGCGGCAGGGCCCCTGGTTCGCGATCTGGCCTTCCTGAGCCCCTCGGGGCTGATCCAGCGCCATGCGGTCAAGGTCGGCACCGCCGTCGACGGAGAACTGGCCATCCTCGATCTGGTCATTGACCAGCACCTGCCACCCCAGCGGCGAGGCCAGCCCTGGCGCATCCGGGCCCACGACGACACGGGCGTCATCACACTGGTCTGGTTCAAGGGCTTCGGCGAGCACCTGGAGCGCGCCCATCCGCCGGGGTCGGACCGGGTGGCCAGCGGCAAGCTGGAGCGCTTCGGCGTCGAATGCCAGATCGCCCATCCCGATCATCTCGTCCCGCCCGAGCGCCGGGACGGCATCCGCACTCTCGAGCCTGTCTATCCCGGCGTCACGGGACTGGCACCCCGGGTGCTCAGCCGCCTGGCCCTGGAAGCGCTCTCCCGCGCGCCGGTCCTGGACGAGTGGCAGGATCCCGACTGGATCGCCCGCGCGGGATGGCCCGGATGGCGCGACGCACTGGAAGCCCTGCACCACCCGCAGTCACCGGATGACATCTCCCTCGCCACCCCCGCCCGCCAGCGGCTGGCCTTTGATGAGCTGCTGGCGCACCACCTCGCCATGGCGCAACGCAAGGCGAGGCGCCGCGCGGAACCGACCCCGCCGATCGCGGCCTCGCCCCTGGCCCGGTCGGTGGAGGCCGCCCTGCCGTTTCGCCTGACCGGCGCCCAGGCCCGGACCCTCGCGGAGATCCGCGCAGACCTCGCCGGCGGTGAGCGGATGTCACGCCTTGTCCAGGGGGATGTGGGATCCGGAAAGACCGTGGTGGCCATGCTCGCCGTCGCCGAGATGGCCGCGGCGGGCTTTCAGACCGCCCTGATGGCGCCCACCGAGATCCTGGCCCGGCAGCATCTTGAAAGCATGTCCCAACCCCTTGAGGCGGCAGGGATTCAGACGGTCCTTCTAACCGGGCGTGACAAGGGGTCCCAGCGACAGGAGAAGCTGGCCGCCGTGGCGGATGGGTCGGCCGCCCTGGTGGTCGGCACCCATGCCCTGTTCCAGGACGAGGTCCGGTTTCACCGGCTGGGCCTGGCAGTGATCGACGAACAGCATCGCTTCGGCGTGGCGGAACGACGGCGGCTGATGGCCAAGGGCGAGGCTGTCCACCTGATCGCCCTGTCCGCCACGCCCATTCCCCGGACCCTTGAGCTGACCCTGTTCGGCGACCTCGACGTCTCCCGGATCGACGAGAAACCTCCGGGACGCCAGCCGGTCCTGACAACGGCCACGCCACTCACCCGGGTCGACAGTGTCATCCAGCGCCTGGCGGACGCCACGCGGCAGGGGGCGCAGGCCTTCTGGATCTGTCCTCTTGTGGCCGAGTCCGAGATCCTCGATGTGCAGGCGGCGGAGGTCCGGGCGGCGGACCTGACGCAGCGCCTGTCCGCCCGGGTCGGGCTGATCCACGGCAAGATGCCACCGGTCGAGAAGGACCGGGTCATGGCCGAGTTCGCCCGTGGCGAGATCGCGGTTCTGGTGGCGACGACGGTGGTGGAGGTCGGGGTGAACGTGCCCAATGCCAGCATCATGGTGATCGAACACGCGGAACGCTTCGGCCTCGCCCAGCTGCACCAGCTGCGGGGTCGGGTCGGCCGGGGCACGGCGAGGAGTGCGTGCCTTCTGCTCTACGCCCCCCCCCTGTCGATGACGGCCAAGGCCCGGATCGAGATCCTCCGCCAGATGGAGGACGGCTTCGAGATCGCGGAGCGGGACCTCGCGCTCCGGGGCGGCGGGGACCTCATGGGCCTGAAGCAGAGCGGCCTTCCCGCCTACCGGTTCGCCGATCCCGTGGCGCACGCGGACCTGGTTCGCGCGGCATCTGATGATGCGCGCCTCGTGCTGGCCCGGGATCCGCTACTGACCTCACCCCGGGGCCAGCGCCTGCGGGTCCTGTGCGAGCTGTTCGACTGGCGGGCCGACGATGCCTTTGCCGAGGCCAGTTGACGCTGGGTCCGGCTTGCGTCCGCGAGGACCCCGCCCTAGCCTTCAGCATCAACTGAGGAGTGCGCCGGTGACCATTGACGCCGTGATCTGGGACTTTGGCGGCGTGATCACCACGTCCCCCTTCGAGGCCTTCAACCGGTTCGAGCGGGAACGCGGCCTGCCCGTCGATTTCATCCGGACGGTCAATGCCACCAATCCCGACCACAATGCCTGGGCGCTGTTCGAAAGGTCGGAGATCGATGCGGCCCGCTTCGACGCGCTGTTCCGCGAGGAAGCCGTGGCGCTGGGGCACGACATCCGCGGGGCGGAGATCCTGCCCCTGCTGTCCGGCGATGTGCGGCCGGCCATGGTCGCGGCCTTGAAGGCCTGCAAGGACCGGTTCCGGGTGGGCTGCATCACCAACAACGTTTCCACCGGCAAGGGGGCCGGCATGGCGGGCACGATGGAGAAGGCCACCGCCGTCGCCGAGGTCATGGCGCTGTTCGATGTCGTTCTGGAAAGCTCCAGGATCGGCGTGCGCAAGCCCGATCCGCGAATCTACCAGATGATGTGCGAGGCCCTGTCGGTGTCCCCGGCCCGGTCGGTCTATCTCGATGACCTGGGCGTCAACTGCAAGCCGGCCGCCCAGCTGGGCATGACGGCCATCAAGGTCAGCTCCGAGGCCCAGGCGCTGGCGGACCTGTCCCGGGTCGTCGGCCTCGATCTCGCCGGTTGAGGGGCACATGAAGGCTCTGGTCGTATCCAGCCTTGCCCCGGATTATGCGGGCTGCACCGTCCGGGATGTGGACACGCCCTCCCCGGGTGCCGACCAGGTCCGGGTCCGGGTGCTGGCGGCATCGGTGAACTTTCCCGACCTGTTGATGACCCGGGGCGAGTACCAATTCAAGCCGCCCTGCCCGTTCGTTCCGTGCCTCGACTTTTCGGGCGTGATCGATGCGGTGGGTCCCGGCGTCGACCCCGCCCGGCTGGGAGAGGCCGTGGTGGGGGGTGCCCGGCTCGGCGGCTTTGCCGAGGCGGTCGTCACGGAGGCCGCGGCGGTTCGCCCCAAGCCCGGCTCCCTGAGCTTTGCCGAGGCCGCAGCCTATCCGGCCGCCTATCTCACAGCCTATGTCGCCCTCGTCCGCCGCGCCCGGCTGGAGCCCGGCGAGTGGGTGCTGGTCCATGGTGCGGCGGGTGGAGTGGGTCTTGCCTGTGTCGACCTCGCCCAGCGGCTGGGCGCGCGGGTGATCGCGGCCAGCGCCTCCCCCGAAAAGCTCGCCGCCATCGAGGCCCTCTATCACCCCGACGCCCTGGTGGATGTCCGTTCCGGCTTCCGCGACCAGGTGAAGGCCATCACCGGCGGGCACGGGGCCGACGTGATCTATGATCCGGTGGGCGGGGACATCTTCGACGAGAGCGTGCGCTGCATCGCCTTTGACGGACGTCTGCTGGTGATCGGCTTCACGTCCGGCCGGATCCCCACGGTCTCGGTCAACATGCCGCTGATCAAGGGCTTTTCCGTGGTGGGTGTCCGGGCCGGCGAGTATGGCCGCCAGTTTCCCGACCGGGGCCGGGAGAACATCGCCGCCATCGACGCCCTTGCGGCCAGCGGTGCCATCCGCCCGCACGTCCACGCCGAACTGCCCCTGTCCGACTGGCGGGCCGGCTTCGATCTGCTCGCGGACCGGAAGGTGGTGGGCAAGGTCATTCTGCGCCCCGACCTCGCCGGCTGACTGCGGGCCGCCCCGGAATCATGCGAGGCAGGATCGACGCAACCGACCCGCCGATGAACGGAGTTCGACCATGCCGCAGGATCCCGCATTGGCCCAGTTGCCCCCGATGGAGGCCCTCCTCGCACTCATGGCCCGGCTGCGGGACCCGGTGAGCGGATGCCCCTGGGACCTCGAGCAGACCTGGTCGACCATTGCCCCCTATACGGTGGAGGAGGCCTATGAGGTGGCCGACGCCATCGAGCGCGGGGATCCGGCGGATCTGCGCGACGAGCTGGGCGACCTGCTGTTCCAGGTCGTGTTTCATGCCCGGATCGCGGAAGAGGAGGGTATCTTCAGCTTCGACGACGTGGCCCGGGCCATCACCGACAAGATGATCCGCCGCCATCCCCACGTGTTCGGTGACGCCGAGCAGCGCACTGCGGAGGGTCAGACCGTGGCGTGGGAGGCCCAGAAGGCCGCCGAGCGGGCCGCACGCGGCCAGGACCGGTCGCAGCTGCTGGACGATATCCCCGCGGGGCTTCCAGCCATGACCCGCGCCGTCAAGCTCACCCGCCGGGCCGCCCGGGTGGGCTTCGACTGGACCCACATCCGCGATGTGACGGAAAAGCTGCGCGAGGAACTGGCCGAACTCGAGGTGGAGATCGCCGCCGACGACCGGCAGAAGGCGCAGGACGAACTGGGCGACCTGCTGTTCGTCTGCGCCAATCTCGCCCGCAAGCTCGACATCGATCCCGAACACGCGCTCCGCGGCGCCAATGCCAAGTTCACCCGACGCTTCCGCCATATCGAGGATCGCCTGACCGCCGCCGGAACGCCTCTGGCGGACGCAGGCCTGGATGCGATGGAGGCCCTGTGGGACGAGGCGAAGCGGATCGAGCGGGGCCTTGAGCCGCCTGTGGATGCCGCCTAGTCCGCCGGCGCGACCGAGCTGCCGGGAGAGCTCAGCGCGCTGGGATAGAGCCGCTCGAACCGCCCGAGGGCCTGCGGCTCCAGCCGGACCCGGAGACGAAGCTGCCCATCCTCCAGGTCGTTGCGTTCCAGGACCCGGCCGTTGCGGTAGAGCCACGCGATAGCATCCCCATCCTGCGGGCCGAGCAGTGCGTCCACCGGAGGCCCGTCATCGATCCGGGACGCGACAAGACGCAGCAGCGCCTCGCAGCCTTCTCCGGTAACCGCCGAGACGGGGACGGCCACGACCCCGGTTTCTGCGCTGCGGGCAGCCCGGGCGACCAGGACCTGCCGCTCCTCCTCGGGGAGACGGTCGATCTTGTTCCAGACCTCCACCAGGCGGTGATTGCGATCCTCTTCCATCCCCATGCGGTCGAGGACAGCCTCCACGTCCCGGGCCTGGGCGAGGCTGTCCGGATCGGAGATGTCCCGGACATGCAGCACCAGATCCGCGGATTGCACCTCCTCCAGGGTCGCGCGGAAGGCTTCCACCAGCTCGTGCGGCAGATCGGAGATGAAGCCCACCGTGTCCGACATGATGGCCGGTCGACCGCCGGGCAGCTTCAACTCCCGCAAGGTGGGATCCAGCGTCGCGAACAGCATGTCCTGGGCCAGGACACCGCCGGCCGTGAGGGCATTGAACAGGGTTGACTTGCCCGCATTGGTGTAGCCGACCAGGGCCAGCGTCGGGAACGGCGTCCGCTTGCGGGCGTCCCGGTGCAGGCTCCGCGTGCGTCGGACCTCGACCAGCTGCGCCTTCAGCTTGGCGATCTTGTCCGCGATCAGACGGCGGTCCGTCTCGATCTGGGTTTCCCCGGGGCCGCCCATGACACCAAATCCGCCGCGCTGGCGTTCAAGGTGCGTCCAGGTCCGGACCAGTCGCGACCGCTCGTAGGCGAGCCGCGCCAGTTCCACCTGCAGCTTGCCTTCGCGGGTCCGGGCCCTGCGGGCAAAGATCTCGAGGATCAGACCGGTCCGGTCGATCGCCTTGACGCCCCAGGCCTTCTCAAGATTGCGCTGCTGCACCGGGGTCAGGGCATCATCGACGACCACGACCCCGGCCTCGAGGGCTTCGCAGAGTTCGCCGATCTCCCGCACCTTCCCCGACCCGAACAGGGTCGCCGGCGTGGTCGTCCGAAGGGTGATCACCTCCTGACCGGCAATCTCGAGATCGAGGGCCCGGGCGAGGCCGACCGCCTCGTCAAGACGGGCGGCCGGGGCCCGGCTGCCGCCGGAGCCCGCACCGCGGGAGGGGTGGATCACCAGGGCCCGCTGGACGGGCGGCGTTCGGTCGACAGGCGGGCGCGTGGTCAATCCTCGATATCGCTATCCGCACCCGGCTCATAGAGCTGGACGGGCTGGGCAGGCATGATGGTGGAAATGGCGTGCTTGTAGACCAGCTGGGACTGGCCGTCGCGCCGGAGCAGCACGCAAAAATTGTCAAACCAAGTGACAACGCCCTGTAACTTAACTCCGTTCACCAAAAAGATCGTGAGGGGCGTCTTGGACTTGCGAACACTGTTCAGGAACGTGTCCTGCAGGTTTTGTTTCTTTTCATTGGACATTTTCGTCATCCTTGTCGCCCGGGAAACAATCCCAACACACAGACATCCCAGTTAGACCAAGCTTTCGGCCATTCGCAACCCATATCGCGCCTAGCAGGCGGTCGATCTTGCCCGCGCCATGTAGAGGGCGCGCAATCGCTGTGCCACCGGGCCCGGCCGTCCGGTTCCGACAGTCACCCCGTCGATGGATGTCACCGGCGTGACGAAGGCCGATGCCGCCGTGAAGAAGGCCTCCCGCGCTGCCTGCGCCTCCCCCACGGTGAAGGGACGGGTCTCGACCCGGATCTGGAGTTCCTCGGCCAGGGCCAGAAGATTGGCGCGGGTCACCCCGCGCAGGATGTTCGCCTGCTCATCCCGCGTCCGCAGGGTTCCCTCCGCGTCCACGATCCACGCATTGGTGGACCCGCCTTCTGTGACGAGGCCATCACGGTCTGTGAACCAGACCTCCCCGGCACCCACCCTCTTGGCCGCGGTCTTGGCCATGGCATTGGGCAGGAGCCCCACGGTCTTGATGTCGCAGCGACCCCAGCGGATGTCCGGCGCGGTGATCACGGCGGCTCCGGCTGATGCCTTGCGCTCCATCGCCACGGGATCCACGGCCTTGACCGTCACGACCACGGTGGGCGGCGGCGGCGGATCCGGAAAGACGTGATCGCGGCGGGCCTGCCCGCGGCTGATCTGGAGATAGACCAGACCATCCTGCACCCGGTTCCGACGCACCGTCTCGCGGAGCACCACCGCCAGCGCCGCCCGGCTGAGGGGCATGAGGATCTCGAGTTCGGACAGGCTGCGTTCCAGCCGGGCGAAATGCCCCTCGCTGTCGGCCAGCCGACCGTCCATCAGGGCCCACACCTCGTAGATGGCATCGGCGAACTGGAACCCGCGATCCTCTACATGGACGCTC
>DAINBM010000123.1:0-7159 GCA_036732965.1 Caulobacteraceae bacterium
GACAGGGACAGGTCCATGAAGTTGCGGACCACGAGCAGGACCACCGATCCCGCATATCCGAAGGAGTCGGCCAGGTACATCAGGAAACCGGCCGTCCCCGTGCGCCCGCTGGCGGCGATGAAGCGGTCGAACAGGATCGCGTTGAAGGGAGTGTAGCTCAGATAGAGGCCGGCACCGAGGGTGATCATCCAGGTGACGGGACCGATCATATGCGCCTGGAACAGCAGCGACGCGGCCCCTGCGACCGCGAACCCGATGCCGATGAGGAGCAGGTTGGCCATGAACGCGCGACGGTTGTTGCGGATGAACATCAGCAGCGACAGGGTGGCCAGAACCACCACGGCCACCGGCAGTTCCGAGAGGGCGAAGATCTCGGCATTGCCGCCGAGACCGAGGCCGGTCCAGATCTCCGCGGCGAAATTGTCCCGGAAGTCCCGCAGCAGGGTCAGTCCGATGAACGCGACGATCAGGGCGCTGAGCCCGGGCGCATAGGCCCGGAACATCGACCGCCGTGCGGCTCCGTCCATGGGCGCACGGGCGACCCGCAGATCGCGGTCGGCCTCCGAGGGCGGTGGCATGGCGACAAGACCGAGGACGCAGACCAGCAGCAGGGGCGTGAACAACAGGCCGGTGACCGCCGGCATCCAGTATTCATTGGCCCAGCCGGCCAGCATGACCGACTTGCCGGCGGACTTCACCACCCCCGACGACACGATGAAGCTGGTGCACAGGATCGCCCCCAGGACCTCGGATTCCCGCCGACCTTCGAGAAAGCCGAACACCAGACCCCAGATCATGCCAAGGCTGAGGCCGTTGACCAGCATGAAGGCGATGTTCCACGGGGGCGGCACCAGCGCAAAGCCCACCAGGGCCAGCTCGCCCGCACCGATCAGCAGAAGGATGTAGAGGGCCCGCCGCTCCGGCGGTGTCTCCGAGACGAACTTCACCCCGGCAAACTTGGCCAGGGCGTAGCCCAGCACCTGGGTGATCACCAGGGCGATCTTGTAGTTGATCCAGTAGGAGCCGGTCTGGGCAAAGGTCGCCACCGTGAACGGCTTGCGGAAGGCATACATGGCGAAATAGGCCCCGAAGGCCATCAAGCCCCCGTAGAGGGCAAAGACCGGGCGGGGGGCGCGGGCGAGGGCGGACCGGGTCCGCTCCAGCAGGCTCTGGCGGGCAGGCGGGGCTGTGGAGGTCACGCTGCCGACCTCGCACGCGTGTCCGGGGGGCTTGTCAAAGGCATCAGGGCATCCTTGCGGCCGGACGGGTCACGACGCGATCAAATCACGGGGGTCTCCGCGGGCCTAGCGGTGGAACATGACGGGACCGACAATCCGCGGTGAAGGATTTGCGACGGCGGCGGAACGGTCGGCCGGATACCGTCGGCGGTCGCACGGGCAACCGTCATGCAATTGTCGTGATTACTTCAAGATTTGTCAGCATTTCCATCACGGCGGCGTCACTCGCCGGGGCGACAAGGACCGCGCAGGATTCGGGCCGCCGCAGGGCGTGCCTGTGCCTGTTATCCGCAGGGTGGATGCGGCCAGCCGTCTTTGGGGCGGTCGCGCACGCAGACCCTGCTTTCAAACTTGGGGGATACAACGTGAAATCCAGATACCTGGTTTCCTGCGCAGCCGTCGCCATCGTCTGCGGCACCGCCGGATTTGCAAGCGCGGCCGGTGCCGCTGCCGCCGCCGCCAGTGCCAGCTCGAATGGTCCGGTGGCCGTTGAAGAGGTGATCGTCACCGCCAACCGCCGCGACGAGTCGGTCCAGAAGGTCGCCGCCACGGTGCAGGCCTTCTCCGGTGAAGCGCTGAACAAGCTGAACGTGGTGGATCTGGCCGACCTCCTCCGCTTCACCCCGAACGTCAGCTACGGATCCAACGGTCCGGGGCAGGGCTCGATCTTCATGCGCGGCCTGTCCGCCGGGCAGTCTGGCAACCAGTCCAGCGCCACCATCGGCAACTTCCCCAACGTGGCCATCTATCTCGATGACCAGTCGATGCAGTTCCCGGGCCGCAACGTCGACATCTACATGGCCGACATGGAGCGGGTGGAAGTGCTCGAGGGGCCGCAGGGCACCCTCTTCGGCGGTGGCGCCCAGGCCGGCGCTCTGCGCTACATCACCAACAAGCCGAAGCTGGGCGTGACCCAGGGCAAGGTGGAAGGGTCTTACGGCTACACCGAGGGCGGTGACACCAACTCCAGCCTGAATGCGACCCTGAACGTGCCGATCGGCGACAAGATCGCCGTGCGCGCCGTGGTCTACAACGACAAGCAGGGCGGTTACATCGACAACGTGCCCAGCACGTTCACCCGCAAGAACCTCGACGACAACAGCTACTTCGGCATCAAGCCCACGGGCGGCGTCTGCCCGAACGGCGGCGCGGCGGGGTTGACCGGCTTCTGCACCATCCCCATCGCCAACCAGGCGGGTGGTCAGGCCGGCATCGCCAACAACTACGACCTGGCCAAGCACAACCAGAACCCGGTGACCCGCGAGGGGGCCCGTCTCGCCCTTCTGTGGGACGTCGCGCCGGACTGGGACGTGCTGATCACCCAGAGCGTCCACAATCTGGACGCCGAAGGTCTTTCGATGCAGTTCCCGGTGGGATCGGATCAGCAGGTGCTGAAGCCGCTTCAGGTCACGTCCTTCGTGCCGACCTACTACCGCGACAACTACGAGAACACCTCGTGGACCGTGAACGGCAAGCTGCATGACCTGAGCATCATCTACACCGGCGCGTTCACCGATCGTCATATCGTGCAGCAGAACGACTACACCAACTATTCCCGGACCCTGTACGGCCAGTACTATGAGTGCACCGGCGGTGGTGCCGGCCTGCTCGGCAATGGTCCGATCCGCTGCTATTCGCCGATCACCAGCTGGCACGACAAGGTGCGGAACACGCACCTGACCAACGAGCTGCGGGTCTCGACCCCGTCGGATTGGCGTCTGCGGGCCGTCGGTGGCGTGTTCCACGAGCAGTACCGCATCAACGACCTGATGGACTTCAACTACAAGACCGTGCCGTCGTGCGACCAGGGCACCAACCAGGCGAACGCCCTCGCCGGCGGTGCGCCGTGCTTCCTCAACGTCCAGACCTATCCGGGTTCGACCGGCCAGCAGCTGGGCTTCCGTCCGGACAACACCGGCTTCGGTGAAGTCGTGGATCGCGGCTATGACCAGCTCGCCTTCTTCGGTCAGGTGGACTACGACCTGATCCCGAACGTCCTGACCGTCAACATCGGCACGCGTCACTACAGCTACGACGAATATGAAAAGGGCTCGGTCTACTCGACGGGCGGCCACTGCTTCGTCGACAGCACCCCCAAGGGGATCGCCAATGCGGCGGCCAATGCCTGCGGTCTGAACACCAACATCGACGCCGAGCACCTGAAGGTGAACTACTCGGGCTTCAAGAGCAAAGCCGGCATCCAGTGGAAGCCGACGGCGACGACGATGTTCTACTACACCTACTCCGAAGGCTTCCGTCCGGGTGGCTTCAGCCGCTCGTCGCGGAACAAGGCCGCGGACGCCAACGGTTATCCGCAGTACGCGACGCCGATCGCCTACTCGCCGGACAACCTTGTGAACAACGAGGTCGGCTTCAAGACCCAGATGTTCGAGCACCGTCTGCAGCTGAACATGTCCGCCTACTACATGGACTGGAAGCAGGTGCAGCTGGGCCTCTATCAGCCCTGCTGCCTCGGCAACACGACCTTCCTGGTCAACGGCCCGAACTACACCATCAAGGGTGTGGAGGCGCAGTTCACCGCGCGGGTCACCGAGGGCCTGACGATCATGGGTTCGGCCACCTACAACGACAACCGTCAGGCCAACTCGCCGTGCCTGATCGCCAACCTGGCTCTGCCGGCCGGTGCGGCTGTGGACCCGAACCGCGCGAAGGTCGGTGGCTGCATCACCGAGATCAAGGGAACGCCGTATGGCAACCCGCTCGGTGTGAAGGGTGGCGTGTCGGCCTTCTCGCCGCAGATGCAGGCCGAACTCCGCGCCCGCTATGACTGGACCGTGAGCGACTACAAGGCCTTTGCCAGCCTCGACAGCGCCTACACCAGCCACATGTACAACCAGCCGGCCAGCTACCCGTCAGGGCTGCAGCCGTCCCAGAACCCGGTGCCAAACACCACCCAGCTGCGCTATCTTCTCGCGCCCTACGCCACCCTGGGCGGTGCCCTGGGCGTGACGAAGGACAACTGGACGTTCCAGCTGGTCGGGTCGAACCTGTTCGACTCCCATGCCTCGACCTTCACCACGTCGGCGCAGTTCATCAAGGCGCAGGTCCCGCTCCGTCCGCGGGTGGTGGGGATCAAGATCAGCGAGAGCTTCTAAGCCTCGCTGCCTCTGTTAGAGTACGGCCGTGGGCGGACAATCCTGTCCGCCCATTTCCGTGTCAGGACCTCATGTCGACCCTTGACGAATCCGAGACCCGTCCGGCGGCGGCATCCCCGGTGGAGGCCGCGGTTCAGGACCTCCTGCGCGCCCAGCGCGAGGATCGCCACGCCGATGTCCTGCCCTCCGTCGGGACCTGGCTGGAGGGCTGGCCGGAAAATCGCGACCTGCTGCTCATCCAGGCGGTGAGCCAGCGCCATCTCGGCCAGATCGACGCCGCGCTGGCGACCCTGGCGCGGATGGAGCGGCTCTATCCGTCCTTCAGCCGTCTGCATCAGGAGCGGGGCATGTGCCACGTCGCCCGGCGGGATGCCGATGCGGCGATCCGCAGCCTCCTGATCGCGGTGAACATCAATCCGGCCCTTCCGGCCAGCTGGAACATGCTGGTGGGACTCTACCGGATGATCGGGGACCGGGAGAACGCAGCCCTGGCGGTCGAGCATACCGCCACTCTTCAGGCCCTGCCGCCGGAGGTGGTCCAGGCCACCTCGCTGTTCTCCGACGGCGACCTGGCCCTGGCCGAGCCCATGGTGCGCAGCTTCCTGCTGAAGCACGGCAACCACCCGGAGGCCATGCGCCTGCTGGCCCGGATCGGCCTTGCCCTCGATGTTCTCGACGATGCCGAGACATTGCTGGAAGCGGTGCTGACCCTGCTGCCCGACTACCGGGCGGCGCGGTACGACTACGCCCAGACCCTGATCAAGCGCCAGAGGCACACCGACGCCCTGGCACAGGTCGAGCAGTTGCTGGCCCTTGATCCCGCCAATCTCGATTACCGCACCCTCGCCGCCACGGCAGAGGTCGGGCTGGGTCGCAATGACCGGGCCATCGAGATCTATCGCGGCATGCTGGCCGATGCGCCGGCGTCCTGGGACATACCGCTCTGGCTCGGTCATGCCCTGAAGACGGTGGGGCGGACGCCTGAGGCGGTGGACAGCTATCGCGCCGCTGCTGCCGCCCGTCCGGACTTCGGCGATGCCTGGTGGAGCCTCGCCAATCTGAAGACCTTCCGCTTCACCGACGAGGACATGGCCGTCATGGCGGCGCAGGAGGCGGCGGAGAGCACGCGTCTCGCCGACCGCTACCATCTGTGCTTCGCCCTCGGGAAGGCGCACGAGGACCGGGGGGAGTCCGCGTTGGCCTGGTCCTTCTATGAGCGGGGAAACCGGCTCAAGCGCTCCGAGAACACCTATGTGCCGGAAGTGTTCGAGACCAACACCCGTGAGCAGATCCGGGTCTGTACCCCGGCGTTCTTCGAGGCGCGGGTCGGGTGGGGCGATCCCCGTCCGGATCCCATCTTCATCCTCGGCCTTCCGCGGGCGGGCTCGACCCTGCTGGAACAGATTCTGGCCTCGCATTCCCAGGTCGAGGGAACCCAGGAACTTGCCAACATCCAGCGCATGGTGCTCGAGCTGCAGGGCTCCCATTCCGATCTGCTGCAACCCCGTTATCCCGGTTCTCTGGCCGGGCTGGATGCGGCAGACGCCGCGCGGCTGGGCGGGCGCTTCCTTGCGGAGACATCGGTCTACCGGACGGGCCGGGCCTTCTTCATCGACAAGATGCCGAACAATTTCCGGCATGTGGGCCTGATCCACCTGATCCTGCCCAATGCCAAGATCATCGATGCCCGCCGCGATCCCATGTCGTGCTGTTTCAGCAACTTCAAGCAGCTGTTCGCGCAGGGACAGGAGTTCACCTACGGCATCGAGGACATCGCCCGCTACTACCGGACCTATCTGGACCTGATGGACCACTGGGACCGGGTCCTGCCGGGTCGCATCCTGCGTGTGCAGCACGAGGATGTGGTTGACGATCTGGAAGGCAGTGTCCGCCGCCTGCTCGACTACTGCCAACTGCCCTTCGAGCAGGGCTGCGTGGACTTCCACCAGACCCGTCGCAGCGTTCGGACGCCGAGCTCCGAGCAGGTGCGCCAGCCGATCTTCCGTGACGGCCTTGACCAGTGGCGGGATTTCGAGCCGTGGCTCGACCCGCTGAAGGCGGCGCTGGGCGATGCGCTGGTTCGCTACCGTTCCGGACCGAAGTGCTGATATCCGTCTGAGGGACGTCGCGGGGGGCGGCACCAGCGCCTATATCGACGAAGCGCGCCAACCGGCGTAACCAGTCCTGTCTCGCCTTTCCTCCACGGAGTCCCCGCCCATGAAGATCGAATTCGCCGTCACCGGAGCCACCCTGCGCGTGGGGGCGGGTGTTGCCGTCCTCGCCCTGGACAAGGGCGTTCTGACCCCGGCGGCCCAGGCGGTGGATGCCGCCCTGTCGGGGCTTCTGTCCCGGGCCTTGCCGACCACGCGCTTTACCGGGGCCAAGGGCCAGACCCTCGACCTGGTGACCGGGGCGGCGGACGGTCCGGCGCGCGTCGCCCTGGTGGGCACGGGCGCGGAGGGCGAGATCACCGAGGCCGTTGTGGAGGCGGCTGCTGCATCCGCCTGGAAGGCCCTCAGCGCCACCGGTGTCGAGACCGTGGTCGTCCAGCTCGGGGCCGTGTCCGCGGCCGTGGCCGCCCAGGCCGCCTATGGCGTCACCCTGGCCGCCTATCGCTTTGATCGCTACCGCACGACGGAGAAGCCCGAAGCCCGGCCGTCCGCCACCCGCGTCGTGATCGAGGCCGATGACGTTGCCGGCACGGACGCAGCCTTCGCCCCGCTGAAGGCGCTGGCCGACGCCACGATCTTTGCCCGCGACCTGGTGTCGGAGCCCGCCAACATCCTCTATCCGGCGGAATTCGCC
>DAINBM010000124.1:0-7121 GCA_036732965.1 Caulobacteraceae bacterium
GCCCGGCCGATGATCTTGCTCACCGGCTCCCGGCGGCAGCGACGCTCCACATAGGCCTCGAGGGTGGCGAGCTGCTCCGCCGTCAGGGCCCGGTAGGGATCGGTGACAATGTCCGTGCGCGAGGCCCCGGTGGCGGCCTCGAGCAGCAGGCGGGCATCGATCACGGGGCTGTCGATCCCGGCGGCTTTCAGCCGGTCGCGGGACTGGGTCCAGGCGGTCTTCAGATCGGTCACGACACCCCCTCCGCCCCGTCGCCGACGCGGACATCGCCAGCCTCGAGGATATGCACATAGTCGCCGCAATTGGCGTCTCCGGTCAGCCGCTGCAAGGCCGGGACAAGATCGAGGTCGACCTCCGCCGTGTCCGGGTTCACGTGTGTCGCCACGCAGCGCTGGATGGGCTTGAACACCTCGGCCATCGCGGATCCGAGACGGATCCTCTGGCCGGGACGCAGGTCGGTCTCGGCGAAGGCCGGCCAGCCCGTGATCTCGATATTGCCCCGCAGGCGCCGGGGATCGAGGGGGGCACCCACCGCCGCCGCCAGCGCCGTCACGCTGGCAAGGCTGGTGAGGGACACGAGCCCCTGCGGATGGTCGAAGAACCTGTGGCCCGGGGCCTGGGTCACCTTCAGGGGGGCCTCCACCGCCGCCCCCAGCACCTCGGTCAGCCACGCGGCGAATCGGGCGGCATCGGCCGGGTCCGTGAGGTCGGCCGATGTCTCCGCCGCGCCGTCAGCGCTCGCATGCAGCCGGCCCGTGGCCTCATCCAGCCGGGTGCGGACCCGCGCCGCCGCGGGCATGGGAGCCAGCGCCACGAACCGGAACTTGGAGATGTGCGCCGGTGCCGCCGGATCGAAGCCCGAGGAACCGTGCTCCACGGCCCAGCACCGGTCGAAGGGCAGCCCCTCCCCCGGGCGCAGGGCCACCTGGGTCAGGGGTTCCGGCGTGAAGCCCTTCAGCGGGTGACGCCAGAGGGCGACGATCTGTCCCCGGAGGTCGGCGGTGTCGGTCATGTCCGTTTCTAGGCCGACCGGACCCGCGAGGGCAAGGCACCGTCCGGCCGGGACCCTAGCGGATCCCGGGCACGTGCAGCCGGGCCTCCTCCGCCGCCCGGGCCCGGGCGGCCACGTCGCCATATTTGGAGAACTCCATCCGGGCGATGGTGCGGTTGTGCACCTCGTCCGGGCCATCGGCCAGGCGCAGGGTGCGGATGCCGGCATAGAGCTTGGCCAGACCCGGATCGGAGGTGACCCCGCCACCTCCGAAGGCCTGGATCGCATCGTCGATGATCTTCAGGGCCATCTTCGGGGCCGCCACCTTGATCATGGCGATCTCGAGCCGGGCGGACTTGTTGCCGGTCCGATCCATCATGTCCGCGGCCTTGAGGCACAGGAGACGGCACATCTCGATCTCCGTCCGGGCCTCGGCCACCCGCTGCTCCCAGACGCTGTGCTCGGCGATCCGCTTGCCGAAGGCCGTCCGGGTCAGAAGGCGCTGGCACATCTTCTCCAGCGCCACCTCCGCCGCGCCGATGGTGCGCATGCAGTGGTGGATGCGGCCGGGGCCGAGGCGGCCCTGGGCGATCTCGAAGCCCCGCCCCTCCCCCAGGATCAGGTTCTCCACCGGCACCCGGACGTCCTTCAGCAACACCTCCGCATGGCCATGGGGGGCGTCGTCATAGCCGAACACCGGCAGCATCCGCTCCACGATCACGCCGGGGGCGTCGAGGGGCACGAGGATCTGGCTCTGCTGGCTGTAGGACCTGGCTGCCGGATCGGTCTTGCCCATGACGATGGCCACCTTGCAGCGGGGATCGCCCACGCCGGAGGACCACCACTTGCGGCCGTTGATCACATAGTGGTCCCCGTCCCGGACGATGGAGGTCTCGATATTGGTGGCATCGGAGGAGGCCACGGCCGGCTCCGTCATCAGGAAGGCCGAGCGGATCTCTCCGTTCATCAGTGGCCGCAGCCACCGCTCCTTCTGCTCAAGGGTGCCGTAGCGCATCAGCACCTCCATGTTGCCCGTGTCGGGGGCGGAGCAGTTGAACACCTCCGACGCAAAGCCCACCCGGCCCATGATCTCGGCAAGGGTGGCATATTCGAGGTTGGTGAGTTGCTCCCCCTCGAACCGGAAGCTGTCCTCGAGATTGGGATGGCCCGAATGGGGCGGCATGAACATGTTCCACAGGCCCGCGGCCCGGGCCCTGGCCTTCAGTTCCTCCACCACCTGGATCACCTTCCAGCGGTCGGCCCCCAGCACGTTCATCTCCGCCTCGTAGAGCGGGACCGCCGGATAGACATGCGCGTCCATGAAGGCCGTGACGCGGTCGACCCACATCTTCTGGCTGGGCGTGTAGGTGAAGTCCATGGATCGGTCCTCCTTGTGACGGGTTCGGGCGGGGAGATATCGCCCATCCTCCGGAACGCGCCTTGCCCTCGCGCAATGCGTCCTCGCGAAGCGCCTTCATCGCCAAACCGGGACATGCTAGTCCCGGGGCATGAGCCTGCGTCCCGACATCCTCCATGGTCGATGGGTCCGCCTGGACCCCCTGGGCCCGGCGCATGACGCCGAACTGAAGGCCGCCTGCGATGCGGACCCCGCCATCTGGGACCTCTATCCGGTGAACATGAGCGGCCCGCACTACGCCCCGTGGCGGGACGGCCTGCAGCAGCGGGTGGAGCAGAAGGCAGCCATCGCCTACGCCATCCTGTCGGAGGGTCACTGTGTGGGGGTCACGACCTTCACCCTCGATGACCCGAACCGACGGTGCGAGATCGGCAACACCTATATGCACCCCGCGGTCCGCGGCGGGCCGGTGAACCCGGAGAGCAAGCTGCTGCTGCTGGCAGCCGCCTTCACCGCAGGTATGAACTGCATGCAGTTCCGGGTGGATGCCCTGAACCTGAGATCCCGGGCGGCGGTGACCAAGCTCGGCGCCCATCAGGACGGGATCCTGCGGCAGGATCGAATCACCTGGACCGGTCGGGTGCGGGATACGGTGATGTTCTCGGTTCTCCGCACCGAATGGCCGGAGGTCAAAATCCGCCTCGAGGCCCGTCTCGACGTGCTCCGCTCCCCGTCGCCGGGCATTATTTGACTCAATCGTCAAAAATTTCCAGACAACGCTCCGGCCCGCCCGCGAAGCTTGTCAATTTTGTCAAATTCGCCCGCTGATCGTGTTGACACCCCATCGATTATGACGTTTGTTACAGGGGTGAGGATAACGAATGCTCAGACGTTCGGCCCTCCGGCGTTTCGGGGAGGAAACGCCTATCATAATTGTCGCAAGACAGCCTGACCCGCCGTGATTATCCCCCACGGCGGGTTTTGTGCATCTGGCCCCCGGACACGTTTTTGACGTCGATGTCAAAAATTGAATGGCGCGCAGAGGGCACCTGACAAATCCGTTCAGTTCCGGTTCATGCGGACATCCTTAAAGCTCCGTCCACGTTGATGGGCCGAGCGCCATACCGCGGTCGGCAGAGCTGGAGGACAGTCCATGAAACAGCTGATCACCGGCGCGCTGACCGCGCTGACGCTTGCGACAACCCTGTCCGTGGGTACGACTGCGGCTCAGGCGGATGACTGGCACGGCCGGGGCTATGGCCGCGGCAGCTATTACCACGGCCGCGGCCCGGGCGTCGGTGCCGTGGTCGGGGCCGGCATTCTCGGTCTGGCGGTGGGCGCGGCCGTCGCCGGACGTGACCGCCACCATTATGACGGGCCCCCGCCGGTCTATTACCGCGCCCCGCCCCCGGCCTACTACTCCGGCGACGACTATTACGGCTATGCAGACGCCTGTCGGGTCTACTGGCGCTGGGATCCGTACTGGCGCCGGTATGTGGAAGTCGAGCGCTGCTACTAGGACCCGCCGCCCTCACCGCCGCAGGAGGGCCAGGACCAGCGCGGCGGCGGCCAGACCCACCGCAAAGCCGATCGCCGTCCAGGACGCCCCGCCCTGCGCCGGTGCGGCCGGTGCGGCGGGTTCCGCCTCGATCCGCTCTGCCGCGCGCTCCAGCAGACGCACGCCTCGCTCGGCCAGACGCTGCAGCCGGGCGAGCGGTGCCAGTTCCCGCCGGATCCAGCGCTCGACCACCGGCCGGGCCGCCTCCCAGATGTCGCTGTCGGGGTCGATGCGCCGGGCCACGCCCTCCACCGTCACCATGGTCTTCTGCAACAGGACGAGTTCGGGCCGCAGGTGCATGTCGAACAGGCCGGTGATCTCGAACAGCTGGCCCAGCAGCCGCCCCATGGACACATCCCGGGCGCGGCGGCCGAAGATCGGCTCCCCCACCGCCCGCAGGGCCTGGGCGAAGTCGTCCACATTCTGGGTCCGGGGCACATAGCCCGCGTCGAAATGCACCTCGGCGATGCGCCGGTAGTCCCGCTGGATGAAGCCCCAGAGGATCTCCGCCAGGAAGCGGCGCTCGTTCGCGCCGATCCGGCCGACAATGCCGAAGTCCACGGCGGTCAGGCGCGCCGGGGCCTCCACGAACAGGTTGCCCTCGTGCAGGTCCGCATGGAACAGGCCATGGTCCAGGGCCTGGGCGAGGAAGGCCCGGATCACGTGGGTGGCCAAGAGGGGCCGGTCGAGGCCGGGCAGCGCGAGGGCGTCCGGGCTCGACAGCGGGGTTCCCGGGGCCCATTCGAGGGTCAGCACCCGCTTGGCGACCCCGTCCCAGACCACGGCAGGGGCGGACATGAAGCTGTCCCGGGCCATGATCTCGCCCATCTCGCTGGCCGCGGCGGCCTCCAGCCGCAGGTCCAGCTCCAGGGCCATGGAGCGGGTCACCGCCGCCACGAAGGCCCGGGGCTCCAGCCGCCGCACCGTGGGACCCAGCCCCTCGGCCAGGGACGCCGCCAGCTCCATGGCCGCGATGTCCCGGGCCACCCGGCGCTCGATCCCCGGCCGCAACACCTTCACCGCCACCTTGCGCCCGTCCAGAAGGGTCGCCGCATGGGCCTGGGCAAGGCTGGCCGCCCCCACCACCGGGCCGAATTCCGCAAACACCGCCGACAGGGGCTTGCCCAGGCCCTGTTCCACCTGCTGGACGGCGATGGCCGGGTCGAAGGGGGCGAGCTGGTCCTTCAGATGGGCGAGATCCTGCACCATCTCGTCGCCCAGGATGTCCGCCCGGGTGGACATCAGCTGCCCCAGCTTGATCGCGGCCGGGCCCAGCTTTTCAAACGCGCGGGCCAGCCGCTCCCCCGGTCGGCCCCGGCGGCCTTCCGGCCCGGACAGGATCTGCAGCAGACCGGCCGGACCGCGCAGGGCTGCGGGCAGCAGGGAGACGAACTCCCGCGGGATCAGGGCATCGTGGCGCGCCAGCACAAAGCCTGCGGCGACCAGCCGCCCGACGGCCGACAGGCCGCCCTTTCCGCCCCCGTCGCTCACGCCCGCCGCCTCAGAGCGCCCACCCGTGGTGCAGGGCCGCGACGCCGGCGGACAGGTTGGTGTAACCGGCCCGACGGAACCCGGCGGCCGTGATCATGTCGACAAAGGTCTGCTGGTCGGGGAAGCGGCGTATGCTCTCCACCAGGTACTGATAGCTGTCCCGATCCCCGGCAACGGCCTGGCCCATGGCCGGGATCACCTTGAAGCTGTAGGCATCGTAGAGGCTGCGCAGCACGTGCGACGGGGGCTGCGAGAACTCCAGACAGAAGAAGCGGCCACCGGGCTTCAAGACCCGGCGGGCCTCGCGCAGGGCCGTGTTGATGTCGGTGACATTGCGGATGCCGAAGCTGATCACATAGGCGTCGGCGCAGGCGTCCGGCAGGGGCAGGGCCTGGGCGTCCCCCACCGACCACACGATCTCGCGGCCGAGGCCCCGCTTGCGCCCCTCCGCCACCATCTCGGCATTGTAGTCGACGATCACGATCTCCGCGTCCGGACCGCCCCGGCGCATCTTGGCCGCGCGGGCGAGCCGGGCCAGACGCTCGGCGATGTCGCCGGTCCCGCCCGCACAGTCGATGATCCGCTCCCCCGGCTGGGGATTGAGGCGGGCGGCGGCCATGTCCTTCCACAGGCGGTGGACGCCGACGCTCATCACGTCGTTCATCAGGTCATAGCGGCTGGCGACGCGGTCGAACACGCCGCGGACCAGACCGGGCTTCTCGGCGGCATCCACGTCGCGGAAGCCGAAGGTGGCGGAGCTGTCTGTCATGCTGTCCCGCTTAGACCAAATCAGCGGCGAAGGGTATCGCAGCGCCGCACTTTCCTTGGCACCTCACGCGCCCGGCGCCATCCCGAGGGCCGCAACGCAGGCGTCCGACTCCAACCCGTCGATCTCCACCGCCTTCAGCCGGGACTGCCCGCCCCGGGCGACCCGCACCCGGGACACAGGCACGCCGAGGGCCCTCGCCAGCAGGGTCTCCAGCGCCGCATTGGCCGCCCCTTCCACCGGAGCCGCCCGCACCCTGACCCGCAGAACCGGTCGGCCGGAGGCATCGGCCTCCCACCCATCGATGCGGTCAGAGGCCGCGCGGGGGGACAGCTTGACGTGCAGGCGCACCGGGCGCGTCGGGACTTTAGCCGAGGAGGCCGATCAGGGGCGCCGCCAGCACGCGCTCGATGACGATCTTCAGGGCCTGGAGCAGGATGAACAGGATGACCGGGCTGATGTCCACGCCGCCGAGACTGGGCACGAACCGACGGATCGGCGACAGGATCGGCTGGGTTATGGCGTCCAGCATGCGCACGATCTGGCCGATCTGCGGGTTGCGGATGTTCAGGACGTCGAACGCCACCAGCCAGGACACAATGGCGTTGGCGATCACGACGAAGACCACAAGGTCGATCAGCGAATTGAGGATGAACAGCAGTGCAAAGCCCATGGAACCTCCGACCGCGAACGGTGGCCTCCATCTACCCCTGCCGTGCCCGCGGCCGCAACCCCGATGCCACAACCGCTTCGACTGCCCCCGACGGCGAAACAACCGCTTGACTTGAGCGCCCCTCGCCCCGTATCAACCGCGCTCTCGTCGTGGTTGGACCGCACAGCGTCGCTGGCCTCGTCGTGACCTCTCGGGGCTGTAGCTCAGTTGGTAGAGCGCTTCGTTCGCAATGAAGAGGTCAGCGGTTCGATTCCGCTCAGCTCCACCAGGCCGTCCGCGGCTAAC